>VSJD01000343.1 GCA_008636095.1 Kiritimatiellota bacterium
TGATCGTTCGATGAAACGATAAAAACCGTGCATCATCTTCCGGCAATCGTTATAATCCCGGAAGATTAAGGAGTGCTATACCATGGGCCCATCATGAAATCACCCGTCTATGCCCACAGCCTACCCGGCCAGCCACCCGATAAGTGGCAACCGCTGGATGAGCATTTGAAGGCTGTCGCCGAGATGGCCAGGGAATTTGCCGCGGAGTTCAATTCCGGCGATTGGGCATATAATGCTGGTTGGCTACATGATCTGGGCAAGGCGGCCGACGCGTTTCAAGCCTATCTGTTGCGGGAAAACGGGTTGGATGATTCAGAATATGACGGGGTCGGTCGCGGCCGTGTCAATCATTCCAGCGCCGGAGCAGCAATTGCCTCTGAAAAGCTCGGCTTACCCGGTCGTTTACTCGCCTATCTCGCCGCCGGCCATCACGCGGGTCTACCGGATTGGCATTCCGCAGATACAGGGTGGGCGGCGCTGTCGGCACGCCTGCCGGAAGGGCGAGAAAACCTTGCTTCGATACGTTCATATGCAGAGGAACTTTTACACAAACTCCAGTTGCTGTCGCGCCCGCCTCCAGCCATAAAGCATTCGGAAGATTACCATCTCTGGATTAGAATGCTTTTTTCCTGCCTCGTGGATGCGGACTTTCTGAATACCGAGGCGGTCATGCAGCCGGAACAAGTCGGCCAACGGTCAGGCTTCCTCCGGATATCCGAACTTAAGGAAGCATTTGACCGGCATATGCTCGAAATGACGAAGACAGCCCCCGAGACACCGGTCAATACAGTCCGTCGGGAAATTCTGGACGCTTGTCGTGCCGCGGCGACTCAATCGCCTGGCCTCTTTTCACTAACTGTGCCGACGGGTGGCGGCAAGACGCTTTCTTCCATGGCCTTCGCGCTGCGCCATGCCTTAAAACACGGAAAACGCCGCGTGATTTACGTAATCCCGTATACCAGCATTATTGAGCAAACGGCGGGCATATTCGCGCGCATTTTTGGCGCGGAGAATGTGATTGAGCATCACTCAAATCTCGCGCCTCAACGTGAGACACAACGCTCGCGGCTTGCCACTGAAAATTGGGATGCACCGATCATTGTCACCACGAACGTGCAGTTTTTCGAGTCGCTGTATGCCGCCAAATCCAGCCGTTGCCGGAAGCTGCACAATGTCATAAATAGCGTTGTCATACTCGACGAGGCCCAACTCTTGCCGCCGAAACTGCTCACGCCATGCGTGGACGCGCTAAATCAGCTTGCCAGGAACTACGGAATGACGATGGTGCTCTGCACAGCCACTCAGCCGGCCTTGCCGAATCTCGACAAGCCCACGGAGATTATTCCGCCATCGGCAAATCTGTATCAACGGCTGCGGCGTGTTGATTATCGCCTGCCTGTTTTGAGCGATATGATGCCGGTCACGTGGGAGGATTTGGCCGCGAAGCTCCGCGAGTATGACCAAGTGCTGTGTGTCGTGAACACGCGCCGCGATTGCTACGATCTTTTCCGGCTCATGCCCGAGGAAACCATCCATCTTTCCGCGCTCATGTGCGGAAAACATCGCTCGGCGGTCATCCGTTTAATCCGCTGGCGTCTAAAGAAAGGATTATCCACGCGCGTTATCAGCACGCAACTGGTCGAGGCGGGCGTGGATATTGATTTCCCGGTCGTATATCGCGCGCTGGCCGGATTGGATTCCATCACGCAGGCAGCCGGCCGGTGCAATCGCGAGGGCAAGCTGAACGCCAAAGGCCTTATGGGCCAAACCCACGTCTTTGTGCCGCCCAAACCGGCGCCGCGCGGCTTGCTTCTTAAAGGCGAAAATACGACCCGTGAACTTTTTGCTTTGTCAGGTTTCGATCCGCAACAGCCGGAGGCGTGCACCCACTACTTCGACCTGTTCTATTCCAAGGTCAACGACACCGGCAGTCGTTTTCGCGACTGGCTGGTGAGGGATGTGAATCCGAATCTGTTCTTTCAATTCCGCACCGCCGCAGCAGAATTCAAACTGATAGACGATCAAGCTCAACGGCCGGTTATCGTTCGCCGGGGTAAGAGTATAAAACTGTTGACGCAATTGCGTTTTGCTGGACCGACCCGCGAGATTATGCGCCAACTCCAAAGGTACACGGTCAACTTGTCCACGCCGATGGTAGATGCGATGCTTGCCGATGGCCGTTTGGAAGAGGTGGATGCAAAGAAAGCACAGGGCATCATAGCTCAAAGCAACTTGAAGTTGTATGACGACAAAGTCGGGCTGGATGTATTCAAGGAACATTTGCCGATTGAAGATTTGGTTCAATAAACTCAAAACACGAGGAGCACCATGAAAGGATTTTGCCTGGAGGTGAGTGGGCCGTTTGCCTGCTTCACTCGACCGGAGATGAAGGTCGAGCGCGTTAGCTACGATGTCATTACGCCATCCGCGGCCCGTGCCGTGTTCGATGCCATTCTCTGGAAGCCTGCCATTCGCTGGCAGGTGAAGAAAATCGAAGTGCTCGCGCCCATCCGGTGGATCTCGGTCCGGCGCAACGAAGTCGGCAAGGTTGCCTCTCCACGCATACCGGGCCTTTTCATCGAGGACGAGCGTCAACAGCGCGCGGGGCTCTTCCTGCGGGACGTCAAGTACCGGCTTTGCGCCGAGTTTGACTTTATTCCGCCCGATAAGCGCGGCAAGGTCTATAACCCTGTGCCGCAGTATCTGGTAGATGCTGCAGAAGCCGATGATCTTAAGAAGCCTGATGTCCGGAAAGACGAGACGGAGGCCAAATATGCGGCCATGTTTGACCGCCGCTCTCGTAAGGGCCAGTGCTTTAATCAGCCGTATCTTGGATGTCGCGAGTTTTCCGCTCATGTCCGACCGGTCGATCCGGTAGCCGAACCCGCCACACCGATACCGGAAACTCGCGATCTGGGCTGGATGCTCTACGACATGGATTACACCAATCCCGCCGACCCAAAGCCACAGTTTTTCCATGCCTTCATCGAAAACGGTGCTATTGATCTTCGCAACGCGGAGGTGCGCTCATGATCCTACAAGCGTTGAAGGAATATTATGACCGCAAACCGGGCGAACTGTCCCCAATTGGTTGGATTCGTCAGAAAATTGACTACGCGATCATACTGACCAAGGAGGGACATTTGCAGCAACTTGATTGTTTGCAGGAACTGAAAGATGGAAAGCGCGAATCATTCCCTTGTCATGTCCCCAATATTGGCAAGCAAGCGTTGAAACACACGAACAGCGGAATAGACGCTAATCTCCTTTGGGATAATGCCGCGTTCGTTCTTGGGGTCGGTAAAAATGGCGACAAGAAGCTTGCCAGCTTTATCGAAACCATCAAACAATGGTTGGGTGAGGTAAACGACCAGACGATATCAGCAGTTTTGTGCTTCCTTAAAGCCGGCAAAGCAAATCCCGGAGTATTCGCACCGATTACGAAGCATCCCGATTTTGGAGAGGACATTGCCTCCGGAAGGCCAACAATGACATTTCGGCTTTTTGGGGAGAAAGATTTCGTCTTTGCTCGTCCACTCATCAAACAAGCCATCGCGGATAAATGGAGTCGTTTGGCCGAGAACATCGGGCCAGGCATCTGTCTCGTCACTGGCAATCCTGACAATATCGAGCCTTGTCACACGGTAATTAAAGGTGTTTGGGGTGCGCAGATGTCTGGCGCTACCATTGTTGGTTTCAACTATCCTGCCTTCTGCTCCTTCGATAAGGACCAGGGCGCAAATGCACCGGTTGGCAAAATTGCTGCCTTCGCTTATACAACGGCATTGAATCACTTGCTTGGCAAAGACTCTAAGCAGCGTATGCAGGTCGGCGATGCTTCCACGGTTTTCTGGGCACAAAAAGCCACGGATTTCGAATCGCAAGTCGTTGATTTCTTCGGTGAGCCGCCGAAAGACAATCCAGACCGGAATGCTCGCGCCGTCGAAAGCCTGTTTCGATCCGTTCAAAGCGGCACATTTGTTGCTGATGACGCCCGGAACAGGTTCTATGTCCTCGGCTTAGCCCCAAACGCTTCTCGTATTGCCATCCGTTTCTGGATCATGGATACGGTGGCGGGGATGGCCAGCAAGATACGCCAGCACTTTGAAGACACTCGGATCGTGCATGGACCGAGGGACAAGGATTTCTTTTCGCTTTTCCGATTGCTGGTCTGCACAGCGGTCCAAGGCAAGGCGGACAACATTCCGCCCAATTTGGGCGGCGACACCATGCGCGCCATTCTGGAGGGCTTGCCGTATCCGCAAACATTGCTCTCGGCAGCTATCCGACGCATCCGCGCGGAACACGAGATCACTTATTTGCGCGCGGCATTAATCAAGGCATGTATCAATCGGGCAACACGGTATCAAAACCCAAGTATAAAGGAGGAAATGCACGTGAGTATTGACCCAAACAACACTAACATTGGCTACCGGCTTGGCAGGCTATTCGCCACGCTAGAGAGGATTCAAATCAGAAAGCACACACAGAAAGGAGGGAAGGAGCCGAACTCGACGATACGAGATAGATATTACGGCTCGGCTTCTGGAACACCTGTCACAGTCTTTGGGACGCTGATCCGTCTTAGCAAGCACCATCTTGCCAGTCTCGAAAACGTAGGTGAGCGAATTAATTTTGAGAAACTACTTGGCGAAATTATGTGTGGCATTTCTGATTTCCCAGCGCATCTCAAATTGGAGGATCAGGGCCGCTTCGCCATCGGTTATTATCATCAAATGCAGGATTTCTTCACAAAATAGAGCGTATAACCAAAAAAAGGAAGGAACAGAACCATGAGTATTCCCATCAAGAACCGGTATGACTTCGTTCTCATTTTCGACGTGAAGGATGGCAATCCCAACGGCGATCCCGATGCCGGCAACCTCCCGCGTGTGGATCCGGAGAACGGCTGCGGCCTCGTCACCGACGTTTGCCTAAAGCGGAAGGTGCGAGACTATGTGCTTCTGACAAAGCCGACTAAGGCAGGCTACGACATCTGGGTGAAAGCAAAATCACTTGCGCTTAACGAACAAATTGAACGGGCATATGACGAGGGGGAGGAGGTTAAAAAAGCCGTTGAGGCGTGGAAGGCTTGGCAGAAGGACAAAAAGAAGAATCCAAAGCCGAAGCGGCACTACGAGGATGTGGCTAAGGATTGGATGTGCAGTCGCTTTTATGACATTCGGACTTTTGGTGCTGTCATGTCCACCAGTGACAAAGAAGATAGCGAGGCCGCCGAGGAGATGAGCAAAATCAAAAAGACGGCAGGACAGGTGCGCGGCCCGGTCCAAATAACCTTCGCGCGCTCCAAAGATCCGATTGTTGCGCTTGAGCATTCAATTTCGGTTTGCGCAGCACGGAAAGCCGACAAGCCCGTGGAAGCCCAGATTGGTATTCAGGGCCGGAAAAACACCGTGCCTTACGGCGTTTATATGGCGCACGGCTTCGTCTCTGCCCACCTAGCCGCACAAACCAAGTTCAGCGAAGAAGACTTGAATCTGTTATGGGATGCGCTCTGCAACATGTTCGAGCATGATCGCTCTGCCGCACGTGGCCTCATGTCCACCCAAAAGATAGTCGTCTTCAAGCACGACAGCGCACTTGGCAATGCCCCAGCGCATAAGCTGTTCGAGCGGGTCACGATCACGCGCAAAGACGAGTCCAAACCGGCGCGCGATTTTTCGGACTATCTGGTTGTCATAAAGAAAGACGATCTGCCTCAGGGAGTCACCATAATCGAAAAACCTTGAACTAAACCATGCCCCATCCCATCGAAAAGCAACCGGCGGACCGGGCAATGGCGCGCGGGGGCGTGACGGCACGACTGCCGTCGCCCTCGAACGCTGTGGAGCGTCCGCGCCTGACGCACAATAAATTCTGCAAGGAGGAACAACGCATGGCCACCTATGAACGATTCGAGGATTTGCCGGTATGGCAGGAAGCGGCGCGGTTGTATGAAGCAGTGGACGCCCTGCTCACCGCGCGCCTGCCGGGAATCAGTCGGTCGTTCGCGGATCAACTGGAACGCGCGGCGCTGTCCGTCTCCAACAATATCGCCGAAGGATTTGAGCGCGGCACAACGAATGAACTACTGATGTTCCTTTACATCGCGCGCGGCTCCGCCGGGGAGACGCGCTCCATGCTGTGCCTGCTGGAGCGCAAGCCGAGGTTGCAACATCTCAAATCTCAAATTTCAGATTTGAAATCATCGGCCGAATCCTGCTCGCGCCAATTGC
The DNA here is from genome assembly GCA_008636095.1 of Kiritimatiellota bacterium. Lineage (GTDB taxonomy): Bacteria > Verrucomicrobiota > Kiritimatiellia > JAAZAB01 > JAAZAB01 > VSJD01. The sequence continues at coordinate 6,237 of VSJD01000343.1, forward strand.
GCGCCTGGGCCGAGACTCTGCAGAATTCCGATATTCCAGGCACACGCTATCTCAACGACAACGTGCGTCGGCAAGAACAACAGAAGAAACGGGCGGCTGACGTGCAACAGCGTCTGATGGATGCCCTCCCGCCGAATCATCCCCTACGCCGGAGGCCGGAGGAATGATGTATTCCGAAGATGAATTATTGCCGCTCTCGGCGCTTCAGCACCTGTTGTTCTGCGAACGGCAGTGCGCCCTGATTCATATCGAGCAGGCGTGGGAGGAAAACCGCCTGACGGCGGAAGGACGCGTCCTCCACGAGCGGGTTCATGATGCGGATGACGAGTCGCGCGGCGACGTGCGGATTGCGCGGGGCCTGCGCTTGCGTTCGTTGCGGCTGGGATTGATCGGCCAAGCGGATGTCGTGGAGTTTCATCGCCATGGCGACGCCTGGCTTCCTTTCCCCGTGGAATATAAGCGCGGCAAACCCAAAACCGGCAGCTTCGATACGGTGCAGTTGTGCGCCCAGGCGCTTTGCCTGGAGGAAATGAAGAGCGTCGCCATCAACGCCGGAGCGCTGTTCTATGGAACCACCCGCCGCCGTTTGGATGTGGTTTTTGACCAGTCCTTGCGCGATCAGACCGCTGCAGCCGCGGATCGCTTGCATCGGCTGATTGAGCGCGGTCTTACGCCGCCAGCGACTTATGAAAAGAAATGCGAAAGTTGTTCGTTGTTTTCCCTGTGCCTGCCCGGATCGGCTGGACAAAATAAGTCGGCAATGGCGTATCTTAACCGGATGATAAACGATGAAACGATTGCTTAACACGCTGTTTGTAACCACCCAGGGCGCCTACCTTTGCCATGAAGGGGAATCGGTGCTGGTGAAAGTGGAAAAAGAAACGCGCCTGCGGGTGCCCCTGCACATGCTCGGCGGCATTGTCTGCTTCGGCCAGGTGGCGTGCAGTCAGCCGTTGATGGGTTTGTGCGGCGAACGCGGCGTCCTGATCAGCTTCCTGACCGAGCATGGCCGGTTCCTGGCCCGCGTGCAAGGACCGGTCTCCGGCAATGTGCTGTTGCGGCGCGAACAGTACCGACGGGCGGAGCGGCCGGATGCCGCCGCCACCATTGCCCGCGCCGTGGTTCTGGGCAAGGTAGCGAATTGCCGAACCGTTTTGCAACGGGCTACGCGCGACCACGCGGAAAAAACCGGCCGCGACGAAATCGAAGTTGCTGCCCGCCGGCTGGGACACCTGCTGAAGGAACTGGAAGAACCGTTGCCTGTGGACACCTTGCGAGGCAAGGAAGGCGACGCCGCCAACACGTATTTCGGAGTGTTCAACCACCTGATTACCGCCCAGAAGGAGGCTTTCTTTTTCCATGTGCGCAGTCGGCGGCCACCGCTGGACAATATGAACGCCCTGCTTTCTTTCCTCTACACGCTCCTGGTTCACGATGCGTCCGCCGCCCTGGAATCCGTGGGGTTGGATCCGCAGGTGGGCTTCTTGCATGTGGAGCGGCCTGGCCGTCCGAGTCTGGCCTTGGATCTGATCGAGGAATTCCGGCCATTTCTCGCGGATCGTCTGGCACTTTCACTGGTCAATCTGCGCCAGTTGCAAGGCAAGGATTTTGAGCGGACGGAGTCTGGCGCAGTGACAATGAGCGATGCGGCCCGCAAAGAATTGCTGACCGCCTATCAGAAGCGCAAACAGGAGGAAATTCAACACCCCTTCCTGGACGAGACAGTGTCTATCGGCCTGTTGTTTCACGTGCAGGCATTGCTGATGGCGCGTCATCTGCGCGGCGACTTGGACGGCTATCCACCGTTTATCTGGAAATGAAACCGTCCCGTGTCTTAGCACGGGACAGGGAACTTGCGCCGTAGCCTAAAGCAGGCGCATGCGGAAAGGAACTTCTTCATGATGGTCTTGGTCAGTTATGATGTCAGCACGGTAGACAAGCGCGGTCAGACCCGTCTTCGCAAGGTGGCCAAGATCTGCTTGGATTATGGTCAACGGGTTCAGAACTCGGTTTTTGAATGCACTGTGGACCCCGCGCAATGGACAGCTTTCCGCCAGCGATTGGAAAATATTTATAATCCGGATCAGGACAGTCTGCGGTTCTATTATCTGGGATCTAATTGGCAGCGACGGGTGGAACACCTTGGCGCCAAAAAGGTGCCAAATCTGGAGGGCCCCCTTTTGATTTAGCGTTCCGCGAACCTGTAACTGCCATCATTTCTTCAGATGATTCGCGGAATTTATTATTTGCGCAAAGACAACACGATACGCTTGCAATTATTTTTTGCGTTCTTTGAAAACTGAATAATGTTCGAGATTCGCGGATTACTGGTGCTTGTTTGTTAGAGATCAATGAGTTATAGATTAACTGTCGCCCCCCGCGCGGGGGCGTGGATTGAAACAATAACGTTATAGCGTTATAACGTTATGATGTTGTCGCCCCCCGCGCGGGGGCGTGGATTGAAACTCTATCGTTACGCAATTATATAAAGCAATCCGTGTCGCCCCCCGCGCGGGGGCGTGGATTGAAACCCAAGCCATATATCCGCCGTCCACCTTGCGGACGTCGCCCCCCGCGCGGGGGCGTGGATTGAAACATTGTGTCGCCCTCCTTTGTGGCCTGTTGGCCGGGTCGCCCCCCGCGCGGGGGCGTGGATTGAAACCGATCATCGCAAAGTCATACTGTATTGATTATGTCGCCCCCCGCGCGGGGGCGTGGATTGAAACGTGTGTTTTGACGGTTTCATGCGGTGTGTCCTTGTCGCCCCCCGCGCGGGGGCGTGGATTGAAACTAAGTGGGCATGACATACAAGCCAATTGTTAGGGAGTCGCCCCCCGCGCGGGGGCGTGGATTGAAACATCGTATGGGGAGCATAGCAAACACAGCGGCCCGGTCGCCCCCCGCGCGGGGGCGTGGATTGAAACGGCCTGTAAGGTGGGCCGGGATAGGCTCCGGCGGGTCGCCCCCCGCGCGGGGGCGTGGATTGAAACCTTTGCCCGGCGCACTAGGAAGAATGATAAACGTCGCCCCCCGCGCGGGGGCGTGGATTGAAACTCCTCCTTGGACAGTGGAGGGTTGTGTCCCACTGGTCGCCCCCCGCGCGGGGGCGTGGATTGAAACCATGCCGGCACGTGGAGCCTTGCTGATCTCGGAGTCGCCCCCCGCGCGGGGGCGTGGATTGAAACTTCCTTGGTTGGGGATTTAATTATGCGTTATCGTGTCGCCCCCCGCGCGGGGGCGTGGATTGAAACTAAGGTGAAGAGAAAACAAAATACCGGTCGATACGTCGCCCCCCGCGCGGGGGCGTGGATTGAAACCTATAAATGGCCGAGCTGGCCTCAAGCCGGTCTTGTCGCCCCCCGCGCGGGGGCGTGGATTGAAACGCCAGAGCCAAGACTCGTCAGATCAAATCCATCGGTCGCCCCCCGCGCGGGGGCGTGGATTGAAACGCCGGGACTGGCCGACAGGAGGAACGAGGCGTCGTCGCCCCCCGCGCGGGGGCGTGGATTGAAACCCCGCTAGCGGGAAAACCGCGAGCGGGTTATCCGCGTCGCCCCCCGCGCGGGGGCGTGGATTGAAACGAGTCGTCAGAGACGCCGGTGAATATGGGATCTCAGTCGCCCCCCGCGCGGGGGCGTGGATTGAAACAATTACACGCAGAATTATAAACGCAGGTAAATAGTCGCCCCCCGCGCGGGGGCGTGGATTGAAACTATCTTATCTCGCTTACGGCTATTACAGGACTTGGTCGCCCCCCGCGCGGGGGCGTGGATTGAAACATCAGCCTCAGTCCAGTATGAAACATTGCCGCGGTCGCCCCCCGCGCGGGGGCGTGGATTGAAACGCAATGGATGATGCTATTGAGCTTGCCAAGGGGGTCGCCCCCCGCGCGGGGGCGTGGATTGAAACAGACACACGCCATTAATGTTATGGGCTTAACAGAGTCGCCCCCCGCGCGGGGGCGTGGATTGAAACTTGTCCATATCTATAATACTGATTCGTATCCGAGTCGCCCCCCGCGCGGGGGCGTGGATTGAAACTGACATTGGCATGAAAATAATACCGCCAAAGTTGGTCGCCCCCCGCGCGGGGGCGTGGATTGAAACAAGCAAATACTGCCTTGTATCGTTTTTGCCGTTGTCGCCCCCCGCGCGGGGGCGTGGATTGAAACATTATAGCAGTATGGTGCCCGTAAACATTGGGCGTCGCCCCCCGCGCGGGGGCGTGGATTGAAACAGTACCCACGAGGGTATAGGCGGCGGTGTCGTTGTCGCCCCCCGCGCGGGGGCGTGGATTGAAACTCGCCAAGGCTGATATGATATATGCCTACATCGGTCGCCCCCCGCGCGGGGGCGTGGATTGAAACATTATAGCAGTATGGTGCCCGTAAACATTGGGCGTCGCCCCCCGCGCGGGGGCGTGGATTGAAACATGCGGTTTGAATTGGACCCGGAAACAGGCAAGCCGTCGCCCCCCGCGCGGGGGCGTGGATTGAAACCAAAAGCAGCGGCAACTGGAGCGGCCTGGCTCAGTCGCCCCCCGCGCGGGGGCGTGGATTGAAACATGTGCGGCCGCGGAATGTTAATCAATATCGCAAAGGTCGCCCCCCGCGCGGGGGCGTGGATTGAAACTTCTAACGCCTTGATTGCTTCCTGGTGGGCCTGAGTCGCCCCCCGCGCGGGGGCGTGGATTGAAACAGTTCTCATATGTCCTCCATCCGGCGCTGGCCGGGTCGCCCCCCGCGCGGGGGCGTGGATTGAAACGCTACGGCAATGGGGCTACGCAAGGGAACGCCCTGTCGCCCCCCGCGCGGGGGCGTGGATTGAAACAACGGCGCAAATATATCCGCGTCGAGGGCTGGCAAGTCGCCCCCCGCGCGGGGGCGTGGATTGAAACTCTACCTCGTATTCGGTAAGGCCAGAGTTGATTAGTCGCCCCCCGCGCGGGGGCGTGGATTGAAACCACGCGCTGAATTGCTTTGGCGCAAGGCACACGTCGTCGCCCCCCGCGCGGGGGCGTGGATTGAAACGTCTAAACACTCATGACCACAGGCGTTGTTTCCGTCGCCCCCCGCGCGGGGGCGTGGATTGAAACATCCTGCGCACGCAATGGGCACAGCCCGACCTTGGTCGCCCCCCGCGCGGGGGCGTGGATTATTGATTTACGGTTACATTGCCGACGGCATTGGCTTATCCGGTTTTTTGGTCAAGACCTCCGCTTGATGCCGAACAATCCTTCCCTCGATCAGGTAGATCAAATCCTCGGCAATGTTGGTGGCATGGTCCGCGATCCGTTCCAAATGCCGCGAAATATGCAAAATTTGAAGCAGGGGCTCGAAGAGCTGAGCGTTCCCGGTGACCGCGGTCTTGACCTGCTGGAAAATTTCGAGATGGATGGCATCTACTTCCCCGTCGGCGGCGCAAACGGCCCGGGCCGCCGCATCGTCGAGATTTATAAAGGCATCCAGCACGTTTTTCAGCATAGCCTGGGCCTTGTCGGCCATTGTTCCCAGCCGGAACTGAATTTCAATGCGGGGCTGTTGGCAGAGAAACAGGCCGCGTTCGGCGATATGCACGGCCAGGTCGCCAATCCGTTCCAGGTCCTGGTTGATCTTGAGCACGGCAATAATGTAGCGCAAGTCGGCCGCGACCGGCTGATAGAGCGCCAGGATTTTCAGACATTCTTCTTCCACTTCCACTTCCGTGGCGTTGATCTGCGTTTCGCGGCGGAGCACTGTTTCGGCCAGGGTGGGTTCCCGGTCTTCCACGGCTCGGACCGCCATGCGCACGTCGTTTTCCACTTCGGCGCTGAGCGCCAGGAGCCGGCGTTTGAGTTGGTCGATTTCCCGCTGCATGTGTCTTTCCATATGAGTCCTCCCAACCTAAAGAATTTACCCGCTAAACACGCAAAAGGAACGCTAAAATTAAAAGAAAACGCTTTTCTTTTTTCGCGTCCTTTCGTGTGTTTCGCGAGCAATGTTCCGGTTTCTTTTCTTGTTTTTATTGCATTTCCTGATGGAAACTAATTTCAAATTTCCAGTTTCCAGTTTACGTATGGCTCGATTCATATACCATCAACCATGAACCATTGACCATTTCCCATTCTCCGATCACCCATACCGACCCGTGATGTAATCTTCCGTGCGTTTATCCTTTGGGTTTGCGAATATCTGCGGGGTAACTCCAAACTCGATCATTTCTCCGAGCAGCATGTAGGCCGAGTAGTCGGAAATCCGGGCCGCCTGCTGCATGTTGTGGGTAACAATGGCAATCGTGTACCGACGGCGGAGTTCCAGCATCAGTTCCTCGATCTTAGCCGTGGAAATGGGATCGAGGGCGGAGCAGGGCTCGTCCATCAGGATCACGTCCGGTTCCACCGCCAGGACCCTGGCAACGC
>VSJD01000001.1 GCA_008636095.1 Kiritimatiellota bacterium
TTTGATATATTTGATATATTTTTGGCACGTAATTTTCTACCCGCGGGGGCATCGCTTTGCGTGCCGTCCAAGGCGGCGACTCTGATTGCCCACCGCAGGCGGATCCGCCTCCCGCCGTCGCAAAAGCTATTGCGGGCAAGCTGGTGTACGGAAAACTACTATACATAAATATATTGACAACTATTCGACCGGGATTGTAGTATGATTACGGGTATTAGCATTCAATGATCGCTAATTCAATGCCAAGGAATTTCTTCAAAGTTTGTAGGAGCCGCGACTGGCGCCGCACGAAATAGTTACCAAAGGCCTGATTTACAATGACAATCACCGATAGTTTTGTCAACGACCCAGCGCCCATTATCAACAAGCTGTTTCTGGCACTCCAGAATGTCCGCTTTTATCCGTCGGCCCATTCGCTGGTGCAGGAAAGCATCGTTGACTTGCACAACCTTTTGCAAACAGCGCTTACATCGGAAAAGGGATTATCCTTCGGGTTCATGGAATCGAAACTCATGGTCAACGGCCAGCTGGTCAATGCTGATCCGTCGCAGACCAAGAGCCTGGCCCGGCACTTTGAAATTCTGCACATTGGCACCGTCACATTCCAGAACGGGCTTGCACTCCCCGAACTGCGTTCGTTCCTGGAATGCCTGGCGATCAAGCCGGAAAAATTGAACGAAGCCGGCGGCTTGAAAAAAGCATTGTCTGACCACGCCTTGGAGCACGTCATCATTAGCGATGTTCAATATGGCCGGATTAACAAGAAAGATATGGAAGAACCGGCTGTGGACGATGACTATCGTAAGGCCTTGATCAAGGCCAGCCGGAACATTCCCACCGGCGACCCCATCTTTAATGCGGATATGGCGGGCACGGCGACCACCTCGGCCGAACCCCAAGGTCGCCAGCCGTCCCCCGAAGAATTGAAAGAGCTCTACGCCATTCGCGCCCGGTTTCAGGCCGAATTGGACCAGAAGGTCCATGAAGCCACCCGTCACTACGAGGTCGAGAACAAGCGATTGACGTTCGAAAAGGGCACGATGGACTCGATTATGCGGAACGTCGGCGAAGGCGTGGTGGTGATCGGCAACGACGGCAACATTATCATGGCCAATCCCGCCGCCGAAAAGCTGTTGAGCAAGCAGGGACGAGCCATCGTTGGCCAGACGCTGAAAGAATCCCTGAGAGAGGAACATTCACTGGTCCTTTCCGGTGGAAGCCCGGAATCCATAAAAGAGATCGAGGTGGCCGGCAAAGACGAGGAAACACGCCGTGTGCTCCGTTCCTCCAATGCCGTCGTAGAAGACCTGGATGGCCGAACCATCGGCATGGTGTCGGTGCTCTCGGACATCACCAAGATGAAGGAAGTGGAGCAGTTGAAATCCGATTTCGTGGCCAACGTTTCCCACGAACTCCGCTCGCCGCTGGCTGCCATCCAGAAAAACTTGGGCCTCATCCTGGACCAGACCGCCGGTGTGATCAACACCAACCAGAAGGAATTCCTGTCGCTGGCGAAGGACAACGTCGAGCGCCTGACCCGGTTGATCAACGACCTGCTGGACCTGTCGAAAATCGAGGCCGGCAAAATGGAGTTGAAAAAGGCCAGGACCGATCTGAAGGCATTGGCCCGCAATGCGGTTACGGCCTTTACCGGCTGGTTCCACGAAAAGGGCATTACCGTCCGCCTCGACGTACCGAACACGCCGGTGGACTTGGAAGTGGACGCCGATAAGATCACGCAGGTAATGAACAACCTGCTCAGCAATGCCCTGAAATTCACCCCGCCCAAAGGTGAAATCCGGATTACCCTGAACGCGGCCGTCGGTCCAATCGAAGTATCCGTGACCGACACTGGCATCGGAATTGGCCCTAAAGACATTCAACGGATTTTCAACAAATTTGAGCAAGTCAGCGCCAATCACCCGGCCGGCGCAAACGGCACGGGACTGGGTTTGCCGCTGGCCAAGCAGATTGTGGAAAAGCATGGCGGCTGTATGCAGGTCAAGAGTGAAATCGGCAAAGGTAGCACATTTAGTTTTACCCTGCCTCGATAGACAATGGCAAAAGGAGGTGCGTAATGGAACCAAAGGACATTCGGATTTTATTGGTGGACGACGAAGATGGATTTCGACGTCCAATGGAATTCTGGCTGAAGGCCAAGGGCTACCAGGTAACCGGCGTAAATAATGGCGCCGATGCCCTGGCCCAGATCGAGCGGGAGCGGCCCACGATCATTTATTTGGACATGAAGATGCCCGGTATGAATGGCATCGAAACGCTGGCAAAAATTCGGGAAAAGGACAAAACGCTTCCGGTGATTATGATCACGGCATATGGCACACCAAAAGACATGAAGGCCGCCGAGGACCTGGGCGTTTCCGGATTTTTTCAAAAAGACGACGATTTTGCCAGCGCCGCAAAACTCATTGTTATTGCGCTGGCATCCAGCAATATCCTGTAAGCAGCTGATTACCCCCCATGGGGCAGTATGACAACTATTATACAAGGAAATCATTACCCCGTTGGCATGTTGATGCAACGAGATGTTTGACAAGCAATTTGCCATGAACTCACGGCGCATTCAGGAACTAATCCAAGTGCATCGTGATGGACTGCTGAAGGATGTGATCCCGTTCTGGATGGCCCATGTCCGGGATCCGGAATACGGCGGGTATCTTCACTATCTCGACCGCGACGGATCGGTGTATCACACGGATAAATCCGTCTGGATCCAGGGCCGGATCGCATGGATGTCCGCCCTGCTCTATAACGATGTAGGGCCACGTCCCGAATGGCTGGCAATGTCCCGGCAGGGCATCGAGTTTATTGAAAAACACTGTTTTGACACGGATGGCCGAATGTTTTTTGAAGTTACCCGTGAGGGGCGTCCCCTGCGCAAACGCCGCTACCTTTTCTCAGAAAACTTTGGTGTGATTGCATTCGCTGAATACGGCCGGGCCGCGGGCGATCAACGGCGGATAGAGAAAGCCCGGGAGTTGTATCGTCTCTTGATTAACTATGTCCGTAATCCCCACCTGCTCCACCCCAAGGTCATTCCCGAGACCCGCGCCTCCAAGGGACACGCCCTGGCGATGATTCTCATCGCCACGACCCAACAGCTTCGCAAAACGGGCGACGATCCGTTGTATGACGAGATCATGAACGCAAGCTTGGCGTCAATTTTCGAGGAATTCATGCATCCCGAAAAAAAGGCCCTGCTGGAAACGGTCGGACCGCACGGGGAATTCCTGAACAGTCCCGAGGGCCGCTGTGTGAATGCGGGGCATGCCATTGAAACGGCTTGGTTCATCATGGAAGAATATCGTCATCGTCAGAATCCGGTCCTTCTGGAACAGGCCTGCCGCATCCTGGACTGGTCGCTGGCCTGGGGCTGGGATAAGGAATACGGCGGGTTGCTTTACTTCGTGGATATCGAAGGTCGACCGTGCGACCAGTACGAGCACGATATGAAGCTTTGGTGGCCGCACAACGAAGCAATTTACGCCTGCCTGCTGGCTTACCACCTGACCGGCCGCCAGGACTATGCCGACTGGTTCGAGCGCCTGCACGCCTGGGCCTTCGCCCATTTTCCCGATCGACAATACGGCGAATGGTTCAAATATCTGCACCGCGACGGCACGGTCGCCAACCACGCCAAGGGCAACCGCTGGGCGGGCCCCTTTCACCTGCCCCGCATGCATTTCAAATGCTGGAAACTGCTGGAAGTTATGCTCCCGAATGCCGCCAAGCCGTAACCTTTAACCGGCGATCATCAACAAGTTTTGCGTTGACATCTCACTGCTGTCAAAAACAATCTGATTTTGGACAGCAGTGAAAACGCACACTTTGTAACCCCCTAAGACGAAATATTTCATATCGTAACTCATTAAACATAAATTGCGTTGCCACTAATATTATTGTTAGTACCTGAATATTGCACCGAATCGGTGCAATATTCACTTCTGCCCGCGCCAATCAATGGCGTGAAGCCCCTTATGGCGGGCGAAGAAAGATCGGCGGCGTAGGCTGCCGCGGAGTGTTTCACTTCACCACAAATACTGCGGCATCGTGCGGCAAAATGTCGGCATTAATCGTGTTCACATGGCCCAAATCCTTGCCGGCGTAATAGTCAAGGACGCGCATGTTTTCCCCAAAGTTCAGGTTGGTAACGACCGCCTTGCAGACGACATTTTCCCCGTTGATAATCATAATCAGTCTTGTCTGGCCGTCCGTGAAAACCACCACGTTATCCGGCTCAATCCCGGAAACCTTGACCAGGGAAGGATCATTCTTGCGGTCCAGGAACAGCGGCTCATAATCCTTGACCAGCCTGGACACTTCCGCCAGGGCATAAAACGTTCGCCCGTCAAGCTGGGTCAGCGAGTAAATCATCACCCCGCCCGTTCCATCCGTAACCCGCCTTAAAAAGGTCGATTTGCTCACATATGCCGGATATGTTTGCTTTTTAACATCATAGGGATACACCAGCTCGCCGAGAACCAGAGGGGTTTTGCCGACGGCGGCAAGGGTGTTGGCAACTTCCTTTGCGCCACACCCGTACCCGCACATGGCATAATCAATCTTGTCGGCCAGCATGGACCAGTCAACGCCATATTCCTCCCTGGTGGATTCCATTTGATACCCGCTGTAAACTGAAAAAACTATTTCCGGGGAAACCTTCTTGACCGACCGGTTAAATTTAACGGCCAGCAGGGCAAAGCGTATGTTCATGAACGTCACCCATTCATTCCGGTAATCCTTCTTTATGGTTTTGAAGTTCAGCTCCACCGCCGGCGCAATTTTCGCGTAATTCCTGAACTGGGCGATGCACCGCGGACAGAAACAGCTTATACAGCCTGACCAAACCGGGTATTCAAAATCCCAGGTGGCATGCTTAACGTTATTTTTTTTGGCCCAGGCATGGATACATTTATCCACGTGGGCCCAGGCCGGCGAATCCTCAAGCAGCAGGGTCGGGCAGATAAGGCAGGCGCCGGGATGGGCTGAATCATATTTAACGCCTTCCCCGTCAATCCGCGCCTGCTCGGGATGTTCCTTCAAATAAGGCCGGCAATCAAACAAATACGAGGCGAAGCCCATCAGGCAAACATTGCGCAGGTTAATTTCCGACGGAAACGGGCCGTAATAAGTAATTTCATTGAATCCGGCCGCCTCCAAAAACTTCAGCATCTTTTTTGCCAGCTCGGGATTGTCCATGCTGTAAAGCCAGTCAGCCCATAACTGGAAAACATACTTCTGCGGCTGGCCGCCCCTGATGGGCGGCAGAATATTGACGGCCAGCTTCCGGGGCACTTCGGCTATATTACCGTTTTCCGCTCCCAGGTAATAATAAAATTCGGTTTTGCCCGGCTGGCCCGCTAATTTCCCAAGCTGTACCGGAATGGAGACAAACTGATATGATTGAAGTTTGTTGTTGAACGGCAGGTTGGTATTTACGCTAATTTGGTATTTAACGTAATTCTTGCCGTTGCGCGCAACTTTTTCGCTCCCTTTCACGGAATAAGTTGCCCTCTTATAGTACCCGCTGGCCCCGAGCACTTTAAACTCTTCCGGAACTTCGAGATAAAAATTATAATCATTCAGCGTTCTGCCCGCCAGCCCCTCGGGAACCAGGAAAAGCTGCTGAATGCTGTTCTGGGCTATTGATATTCCGCCCTTCTGCCAGTTCGGCCAGAATCGGCTTGTATTTAAAACTATTGATTTCCGATAATATCCTTTGGCCTTGAATTCACTGCCCGCAGCCGTGGCAAACTTCCAGGCGTCGGTATTGCAGGCTTTGGCATTCCAATTGCTTTCGGCCGATTCGGAATATTTCCAGGTATTGTCCAGCGGAACAACATGCGTTCCGACCGTAAATCCGCCCTTGAGCGCCCCTTCCGTTTTAAGCGCCACGATATTCTCGCCTTTCAACAGGAATCCCTGCTTATCTATTTTCCGGCCGTTTAAATAGATTTCATAGACCGAATTTCCGGAAAGATCAGCGGTCAGGCTGGATGATTTGACATCCGAAAGGTAGGCCGGGGTCCGGTAATATGTCTTCAGGTCCAACGGGTTGACTATCCCGAACTGGGCCGTGAATCCTCCGTCCCGGTCCAGCATATAGCTTGAAGCCAGGGCCGTCCGGTCCGTTATCTCAAAATCCATAAAGGCCCGGTCCGGGGCTGATCCGGCGAATTCAACCAGACTTTCCAGGCGTACGTGAAAATTAGTACCCGGCGGCAAAACGGAACAACTGAGCGTATTTGATCCGCGGACAAAATCGCCATAGTCCAGATTCCTGACCTGCGGAACCTGTTCCGCAAGCGCGATCCGTCCGAAGTCTCCCGGGGTATGAAAACCTTTTTCCGTCGACTGCCATGTGCTCCCCTCCTTGCCGAAACAATTCCTCCTGCCGATTTGGAATCCGAACGTTTGATCCAGGATCGGATTGATTTTCACGCGCTCAAGTGGAATTGCGCATTCCACGGTCCAGAAGCCATTGCCGATATACGATTTTGCCGTTGCTGCACTGTTCCAGGTTGTGTCCCTGTTCCCCCATGGGTCCGCTCCCGCGCACAAGGCGTCATTGACCGCGCCATTGGCATTGATGAAAAGATCATAAAAACTGTTTTTAGCCGTATCCGGCTGAAGCAGGACAATCACCCAATCGTCGTCAAGGAACTTGTCATCGTCATTGGCACGAATGTCTTTTTTAAACGCCTGCAGTTGATTCTGGGCGGGGTCAAGGCAACCCTGGTCGCAATGGAAGGCGATATATAAATTTTTCCGGTCGTAACAGATATAGGCTTTGGTCTGTTCCAGCGCCTTTTTGTCGCATGTTGCGGCATTGATAAAAGGCGCAATTTCAATGGTGTTCTGCCAGCAGGCGTCATCCAGCTTGCCGTCAATAACCGGCGCCGCCGGCGCAATGCCGGCCGCGACAAGCGAGGGCAATTGGGCCGCCATCGAAAAATTGACCGGGACCGCAACCGCCGCGCATGCTATGATCAGCATCAATCTTGTTATGAACGTATTCATTATTTCTGTTCCTCCTGATGGTTGTTTTATTATCATGCTTGTCCAAAACAATAATTTATGAAAATCGCATCAATCTTCAACGACCGGGAATCACCTTGTCCAATTCTATTTCACTCAAATCGCCGCGGGTGGAAATGATGATTGAATCCAGCCTGGCCGCTGCATTCCTTTCGGCGCCGCCGGCGCGGACCTGGAAACTTTCCCCGATTTTATACGACAATGGCCCCGTCCGGACCCAAGCCCATTTGCCGGCCGCCGGAATTGCGACGCGCGCAAATGTCTCGATGATCTCCTTTCTGTAGACCAGGTCCATGGACTTCATGCCGGCATTATTGGCCATCGCCCTGAGATAAATATAAAATGGCCGCCCCGTCCGGGGCAGGGGCACGTTCTGCGCAAGGCAGTAATAGCTGCCGCCCTCCATGTATGCCCCGCCACCGGCGTTTTTGTCTTTCACCGGGCTGATCGCCGTGCCCTCGTCCAGATAACGCTCCGCTTCAAACCGGATCGGGGCCACTTCAACGTCTGGCATTTCCGGCGCCTTTATCTGTTCAATTTTGAAGTCCAGGATGTTGAGTGAGCCTTCCTGCGGTTTGGCAGAACTAACCAGTAAAGTCGCGCTGAAGGCCGCGGTTCCCGTATAAAACTCCAATTCAAAGTCCTGCCAGTCCGCTGAGAGCTGCCGTTGCGGGCCATAGACCCATACGCCCCGTAAAACCGACAACATTACCCGACCTTCGCCCATAATTTTGCAGGAAATTAAATATCTGTTTTGCGGCTCAACGGTTAAATCCGTTCGTACCCCTTCCAGCGTTTTGTTGCCGGGCGTCTTGACGTGCATTACAGTTTTCCGGATCGGTGGTTGGGGCGCGGATTCCACAGGCCGGACCTGGGGCGGGGCGGGTTTGCATTTTTGTAATCCAAAAAAAAACAGTTTTTCCTTCAAAACCAGCCATTTGTTTGGGGGTTGCCGGGGTTTGGCCGGGCTCTGGACGGCAGCCGGGGCAGGTTCGGGAACGGGAATTTCAACCGATTCGATCGTAATTACGGATTTAGGCTCCGCGCTCTCGTAAGGCTGCCACTTCGAATAATCCGTTGCGACCGGCAGGGAAACAGTGGCAAGGCTGTTTTGTGAAAGAATAAGAATCAGAAAAAGCAGTTTCACGCCAACTACCATGGATTTCTTAAAATCGGCATTTCTTCTTAGACTGGATATATTAATTGCCGCGTTATGGATTGATTTGCCGTGTTGAGTAGACATGGCAACCTCCATCTTTTAGATTAAATTTGTTTTCTCGGTTTCTCCACCCTTTCGGCATGTGGAGTGCCACAATATCGAATCATGAACGGAAATTATCATGCCCCTCACAGAACCGGACGTGCGCATTTTACGCATCCGTCTCTTCGGACGGTTATTCCACGCCGTCCCAGCAGAAGGTGCACAATTGTTCCTTGGGCAGGCCGATTGCCGCCACCAGGTCGTCTAACGTCTGATACTTCAAAGAGGTCAGTCCCAGGCGGAGCCGGATACGCTCGACCATGGCAACATATTTCGGCGAATCCGCGATGGTATATTCCTTCAACTCGCAGTGTTCAGCATGCCCTTCCAATTCCGTAATGGCTTTGCGGGCGGCTAGGTCCTGTTCGGAACGCGAACGCGAAAAATTTAAAAATTTACAGCCGTAGATCAGCGGTGGGCAGGCCGGGCGCATGTGCACCTCCCGCGCGCCACAGTCATACAATCGCTGGATGGTGTCTTTGAGCTGGGTGCCGCGTACGATGGAATCCTCGCAAAACAGAAGACACTGGCCCTGGATCATGTCCTTGATTGGAATCAGTTTCATCCGCGCCACCAGGTCGCGAACCGACTGATCCTGGGGCATGAAACTGCGCGGCCAGGTGGGCGTATATTTGACAAATGGACGGCAATACGGAATCTTGGCCGCGTTGGCATACCCCAGCGCATGGCCTGTGCCGGAATCCGGCACGCTGGCAACGTAATCGGGCTTCACGGTGTCGCACCGTGCCAGGCAGGCGCCGCACCGGTTGCGGACCTGCTCCGCGTTGATGCCTTCGTAACTGGATGCCGGATAGCCGTAATACACCCACAGGAATGAGCAGATCTGCAGGCGCTGGCCGGGCGGCTGGATAGTCTCGATACTGTCGGCGGTGAACCGGACAATTTCACCCGGACCAAGGATCTTATTGACTTCATATCCCAAGTTGGGAAACGCGCAGGTTTCCAGGGTCACGGCGTGGGCATCCGTCTTTTCCCCTATGATGACGGGTGTGCGGCCCAGCCGGTCGCGCGCCGCATAAATGCCATCCTGGGTCAGGAGCAGGAGGGAACAGGATCCCTCGATGGTCTTCTGAGCAAGGCGAATACCCTCCAGAAAAGTCGCACCCTGATTGATCAGCATGGCCACGAGCTCGGTCGAATTAATTTCATTGGCGCCCAGCTCGGCAAAATGAACGGAACGTTCATGAAAGGCCTGCTGGGTCAATGCCTCGGCATTCAGCACTTTGCCGACCGTTACAATGGCATAAACGCCCAGGTGGGAAGCGATAATGAGCGGTTGATCCTCATGATCGCTGAGGGCACCGATGCCGCTGGCGCCGTGCATTCTGGTGATATCGGTTTCAAATTTGGACCGGAACTGGGTGTTGGTAATGTCATGAATAAAACGCGTAAAACCGTCGGCATTGTGCACGGCCAACCCGCCGCGCCGCGTGCCCATATGCGAGTGATAATCGGTTCCAAAAAAAAGATCGTTGACACAATCGGATTTGGAAACTACGCCGAAAAAGCCACCCATAATATTACCTCCTGCCTGTATCGGACGTTTGAGAATCCGCCCCGACCTCTCGGAGAGTCGGGGCTGGCCGGCCCGCAGCACTTCGCGCAGCGATGCGGACAGGCTGACCAGAGCGCATAATAGAGCATTGAGGTTGCGAGTCAAGCACGCTCGCGACAGCACGCTCGCGGCTGAGCGCATCGACCAAATATTCAGGATTCCCGATTAAATTGGGAATAACAGTTACGCGAAGCGCATTTGGTTGCGGCCCTCCAAGGCGTTATAGCTTCATGAATTTTCCTGTTGCTTTAGCCTTGAGGGCCACATCCAGAATCCGCCGGATCATTAGACTTTCCGCCCGGTCAATTGTCGCTTTGCCGGTCTCAAACAGATCCAGGATCGCCGCGGCCATATTCAGAAAGATTGGATCACCGTCAGCGACGATGATTTTGGTTTCCTTGTCTGTCGTGACGCTGGCCGCACAGGGCGTGGCGGCATTGAGGTACACGTTGATAACGGCGGTGCGGCCGCCGCTGAAGTCAACAATCAACTGCCGCTGGTTGCCTGATCCCCGCAGCATGAGGCGTTCGGCGGCCGGCCCCATACAGCTGACAACCAGTTCCACGGGATGAATCGCATATTCTTCAAACGAGCTGCCGGCCCTCCACGCCACCATGTGGCGGACATTGGCCGCGCCCACCTCGCGGACATGAGCCTGTATTTTAGTGTAGCGCAACGCCGAGGTGGTCTGCATGGTAACGCCGTGTTTATCGGCCAACGCAAATATTTTTGCGGCCGTCTTGAGGTCCGGCGCAAATGTCTTATCCACGTAGGTCGTCTTGCGCATGGGCAATACCTTCTTGCACAGCGCCCAGTGCGTTTCGGGATTGGACGGCGCCAGAATCATGTAATGATCCACGGCCTTGTCCAGCTTGGCGACGGAATCGAAGTAGGGAACGCCGTTCTTTTCCGCCCATTGCCGGCCCGTTACCTCCTCCTGGTCATAACACCCCGCGACGGTAAAGCCACGGCCGCTCAGTTCTTTCCGAATCGCTGCGAGATAGGTATTCGCATGAAAATTATCCAGCTTGAAATCCACAAAACCAATTTGCTTGCTCATGAACAGTTCCCTTTCCGTATGTTGTTGACTGTCTTGCCTACGTTAAACGATCGCCAATCGCAGAACAAATGCCCTCCGACACCTTGCGGTAGAGACTGACTTCCGGCGATATCACGCAACGGAGATCCTCCTTCCACGCTCAGCCGATTGGTAAATCGCGCCGGCAATGCAAGCGGCCTTGACGCCGTCTTCGGCCGTCACCGACGGCTTTTTCCCGTTACGCACACAGTCCAGAAAGTGCCGAATTTCGCCTGTAAATCGGTCCACGTGTTTCGCGCAATCCACGGGTTTCCATTCGTTGCCGCCTTTGACCTTGTACGACAGGTCGGCAAATCCTGGATTCCAGTAACTGACAATGGCCGTGCCTTTGGTTCCGTACCATTCCACAAAATTTCCGCAGACTTGGAGCGAGTAGCTGGCGGTGATTTCGCCGAACGCGGCGTTGCCACGCGTGGCCAGGTTGATCATACCAAAGTCCTCGATGCGGAGCTTTTGCATGATGTTCCCAGCCATCGCCTGAACTATGACCGGCTCGCCCACGAGGAACCGAAACAGGTCCACCGAGTGGGCGCAGTGATCCACCAAGCACCCACCGCCGGAGAGCTTCGGATCCGTGCGATGATTCCCCTTCAGCGGCGAGTACCCGCCGAAAAGATTACGGAACAGCAACGGCTTGCCCAGCACACCGCGGTCGATGAGTCCTTTTAACTCGATGATTGCGGGATGAAACCGATGACAGAACGCCGTCATGAACACAGAGCGGGATCGGCGCGACAGCGCGGCCAGTCGGCCGGCTTTTCCGGCGTTCACTTCCAACGGCTTTTCGCAGAGGACACTTATTCCCGCTTTCAAGAACGGCTTGCAGTTGGCGAGATGCATCGCCGGAGGCGAACAAATACTGACGGCATCCAAATCACCACCTTGCACCATTTCGTCCAGTGATCCCATCACACGGGCACCGGTTTCTTCAGCCAGCTTTTCGGCGGCCTGCGGTTTGACATCATAAACCGCGACAATGTGAACCCCTTGATTGTTTTTATAGCCTTTGACATGCGCCCGCGCAATGCCGCCGCACCCTACAATACCAATACGCAACTGTCTGCTCATCGCTCCTCCTTTTCTGTTGTTTTGAATACTCGTTCATCCTAAAAAAGCTTATCCCGATTTCCGGATCACAAGGCGAGGCGGAATCGAAACGGAGGATTCCCGGCCCCCGTTAATCATGTGAATCAGCTTGCGCGCCGCCAGGCGCCCTTCTTCACGGAAAGGCTGATGGAGCGTGGTCAACGCGGGCGTGATCTCGGAAGTTAGATCCAGATCATCATATCCGATCACCAGCACATCGCGTCCTGCCTGAAGGGATGTCTCGGATAATGCCCGGAAGATTCGCAACGCAAGAACATCCGTCACGGCAAAAATGCCGACCGGCCGGGAAGCAGACGCTTTCAGACAAAACCGGGACATGGCCCTAAATCCAGACGCATCATCCTTGAATTCATGCGCCCTTCTGTCGGCCGTTGAGAGAAACTGTTGAAAACCATGATTACGGTCGGGAGATGATCCCATAACGGCAAAACGGACACAGCGGCGCGCCAGCAATCGTGCGGCCGCCAAGCGACCGCCTTTCTTG
>VSJD01000328.1 GCA_008636095.1 Kiritimatiellota bacterium
TCGGACTTGCCGTCACCGTCATAGTCCCCTGGCACGGGGGTCCAGCCCGGCCCGCCCCAGACACCTTCGTTGTAGAAAATGAGGCCGTTAGCCAGCGAGAAGATGGACCACTGCCCGTCACGGTACACGGCCAGGTCGGACTTGCCGTCACCGTCATAGTCCCCTGGCACGGGGGTCCAGCCCGGCCCGCCCCAGACACCCGCGTTGTCGAGGATGATTCCGCTTGTGAACGAGTAAATGGACCAATACCCGTCACGGTACACGGCCAGGTCGGACTTGCCATCACCGTCATAGTCCCCTGGCACCCGGACAGAATTCGGTCCACCCCAGACGCCCGCGTTGTCGAGGAGAATACCGTTCACTAACGAG
Source organism: Kiritimatiellota bacterium (assembly GCA_008636095.1). Classification (GTDB taxonomy): domain Bacteria; phylum Verrucomicrobiota; class Kiritimatiellia; order JAAZAB01; family JAAZAB01; genus VSJD01. Next base: position 370 of record VSJD01000328.1, read on the forward strand.
TAGATGGACCAATACCCGTCACGGTACACGGCCAGGTCGGCCTTGCCGTCACCGTCGTAGTCGGCACAGATCGCTGCCGAGATATTACAGTGATCATGGATCGTTACTATTGCCTGCGTGCAAACACCCAAGCTGGCGCCGGTGACACTGCAAAGACTGACTGTGAAACTTCGCGTTCCCTGAACGCCGGACCGGTTAAAAATCGAAACCTCAATTACCTTGGCATCGGCATTCCCATTCGACCAGATTAGTTGTCCTTGCGTGTATGTGTAGTCGGTTCCTGCCCTCGCTGTTCCATTGGCAGTGGCAAAGCTCACAATCGCAGTTCCCGATGTTGCCACGGAACGTGTTACGGTTAACGTGACACTACCGGCATTCTCAGCTACGGCGTTCGACAAGGCGGCCAGTTGCAGGGCGCCGCCGCCAATCCAACGCGTGTCAACCGTCACTGGGCCGCAGTATGCAGTCATGCTGTCGGCCCCGGAACGGACAGGCAGCAAACACATTCCAATCAGCAGCATGCCGGCACGCAATAGGGATGCCGTTCTCATGGCCTGTCGCGTGATCATATTTTCATCCTTGTCAGGGTGCGCCGAGTATCGGAACCTGGTCGAGATCGTCCACCCAAATGCCGGCGCCGGGCGCCAGGCTGGGCCGATAATCTTTGAACCGGAAATTATCTGTTTTCTCATCCACAAGGTCGGTTGCCGGGTCATCCCAGACCCGGCCATCGACGTTTGAAAGCTGAGGCGGATTGGCGCTGGAATCGTAGCCAGTTCCGAAACGGTCGAGCACGACCAATGTCCCCGTCCCGTCGTCTGCAACTTCATAGCGATTTGTCGTGACCACGTCTACCGCACGCACGAATTCGACCCTGGACGTTCCCGCCGCATCCATACGCAGGCCACGGTCGCCGTTGGTGCGCAAGGCATGGACATCAAACTGGTCATACCAAGCAATCTGCGACTTGGTTTGCAGCGCCAGTTTTCCGCGCTCCATGACCTTGGCGGTGTCGAGGTAGTTCGTGTCGGTAACCACCAGTTTCAGCGTGTTGCCACCAGTGATCCCCAGCCTGGAAACGTCAATTCCGCAGTTGGTGCCAAGCGGGTCGTCGGGGCTGGTCATGAGGGGGCTGACATAGACGCTGATTTGCGTTGCCTGGCATTCGACGCACACGCGGTAATACTCGGCGTGACTGTTACCCAGCGTAAAACCGTTCGACAGGCTGTTGCGCGGATTGGCCGCGCTGAACCAGGACTGAAGGTCCGCCTGGGCGTTGCCCGTGCCGCCAATGACCGTTGCCGTGACATTGCCCAACGGTGCCTGTGTGTTGCTCACGAGGGTTGTTCCGACCCCGTTAACCCAGCGGGTCATACCGATCGTGTCGGCCGACACTCGATCAGGTCCCAGAGATGAGCCCCCACCTGCATTCATGAAGAACATGTAGCCATTGCTGGTTTCCGGAGAGTTGGTGCCGTTCCCGTTGACCCGTACCCACCAGCGCAACTCATCATTATCGGTTTGCACCTTCCCTGCCGTTGTTTCGATCGAGTAATCTTTCCAGTATTCATTGCCACGGAACAGGCAACCTCCTGTGTCGAGTTCTTGGCATAGAATGCGCGGCGAACACGCCGATGGCGCGCCGGATGGATAGGGCGAGGTTGTGTCGTAATCATCTATTTTCCAGCGTCCGGCCGTCAGAGTCCAACCTTCCCATGCAACTGGAGCGCCGCTGTCGTAAAGCACTTCAACGGCGTATGAGTCAAGAGTGTCGGCATACGGGGCGGTGTTAGGCGGCGAAAGTATTTCGTGCGAGGCGTAGATTTCCAGATAGTAGTTGCCAGCCTGATTGAAGCGACTGGCCTGAATCCGCAATTCGTTACCAGGTTCCCCGCCGCTCCCGGTACCGGTGTTAAATGTATTCATCCCCTCCGTCTCATCGTCATAAATAAGGATGCGCGTTCCATCCGGCTTCCGTAAATAGACGGTTACATCATGATCCGCCAGTCCCGCGAGAGCGAGTGTCCCGAAATCCAGATCATCCGCCAGGTCAACATAAGTTTCCCCTGACTGCACCGTCAGCAATAACTTGCGCAGGAAGCAGTACCTGGTATCGGCATTGGCCGGGCCTTGCGTCCAGATGCAGTTCGATGCCAACGCAGAGTGATTGGTCACGAAGGTCGTGGGTTGCCCGTAGAGCGGATCATCAAAGGGGATGAACTGCTCTGCGAGCGGCGGCGTGCACGCGCTTCTCCAGGTCGTATAGTATCCCCATTGCCCCGTCATGAACGACGGGGATTGACCACCGAGCGCAGGCATGGTGCCGGGAATTCCCGAGTAATCCGGGTTAGAATCAGTACCGTTAATGACCGCGTCCAGATCGAGCAGCGCCCAGCCATTGATGTTTCCGGCCGCCAGCTGGTTGTTCGTCGGGCTCACGCTCTTGACAACTATGTTGGTCAAGGCCGCCAGTGTGGGCTGCGTGCCATTCGCGCATACGATCTGCCACCTTGCCGTCGGCGCATCGTAGTGCTTATACAGCTTTTCACCGTCGGGATTTGCCGCGACATAGCCGACGCCTTGTGTGAACGTCACGCTGCCGGCCGCTAAAGCCGGAAGCACATACTCAGAGCGCGGCGGCCAGGCGGCGGTCAGCTTGAACCACACCTGTGTTGAATACTCCCCGGTCCAGTCTGTGCCAGCATCCCACACAATCTGTTTGCCGGTGCCGGGGCTCACCGCCGGGCCATACCCGTTACCGGTGAAACTTGATGCGGGCAGATAGTAGCTTGCTCCATTGTTCGTAGATATCTGGACGTAGACGCTCAATAGGTTGCTGGAGCTCGCAAGGTCATAGGTGATATCCAGCAACCCAGTCCCAGACCGTTGCCTGGCACTTACGTTCGAGAGAACGGGATCAGCGCTGACCCACCCGGTATAAAGGGCAAACACGGCTGTCAACACAAGCGCATATGCCATTCGCTTACCGCCGGACACCATTGATGTGATTGCGCTCATAGACAACGCTTCATTAGTCGTCGGGAGCATTTTCTTACAGAGCAATTCTGCGTGCACTTGCCACCCACATGTCAACTCAAGGTCTCATATAATTACACTATAGCAGAAAACTGCCTTGTGTTCTATTTTATTATGCAAAAAAATTGAATGCGCAGGCTGCTCCCCGAATCATTTAACCAGTGTTTCCGGGGCTCTTCCGAAGCTCCCAGAGGGAACCTGAGGTTGCGAATTTCCAACCCGTGAACGCGAATCCCGGACCCCACAAATCAAACAGGCAGCATCGATACGCTCCAAATACCATTCACTTTGGTGAGAATATGCAAAAACCTGCGTGGAGGGAGGGAAAGGGTATCTGTCCCCAAGGGACAGGCTGGTGAAAACATCCACTGACAATAGTTTTTTAATACACGGGAGTCCAGCCCGGCCCACCCCAGACGCCTTCGTTGTAGAGGATGAGACCGTTAGCCAGCGAGAAGATGGACCAATACCCGTCACGGTACACGGCCAGGTCGGACTTGCCGTCACCATCAAAGTCCCCTGGCACGGGAGTCCAGCCCGGCCCGCCCCAGACACCTTCGTTGTAAAAAATGAGGCCGTTAGCCAGCGAGAAGATGGACCACTGCCCGTCACGGTACACTACCAGGTCGGCCTTGCCGTCACCGTCAAAGTCCCCTGGCACGGGGGTCCATCCCGGCCCGCCCCAGACACCTTCGTTGTAGAAAATGAGGCCGTTAGCCAGCGAGAAGATGGACCAATACCCGTCACGGTACACGGCCAGGTCGGACTTGCCGTCACCGTCATAGTCCCCTGGCACGGGGGTCCAGCCCGGCCCGCCCCATACACCTTCGTTGTAGAAAATGAGGCCGTTAGCCAGCGAGAAGATGGACCAATACCCGTCACGGTACACGACCAGGTCAGACTTGCCGTCACCGTCATAGTCCCCTGGCACGGGGATCCAGCCCAACTTGCCCCAGACACCTTCGTTGTAGAAAATGAGGCCATTAGCCAGCGAGAAGATGGACCAATACCCGTCACGGTACACGGCCAGGTCGGACTTGCTGTCACCGTCAAAGTCGTCATAGACTTCGTGTTTTCTCCCAAGGCGCAAATAGTATCGCTGCGCCTGATTAATCCACCAGAAGTTATCTGTTGATGCGGCTGTATCCACTGCGCAGGCAAAGGTTGAGTCGCTGCGTCCTACGCCCGGGCCGGACAACAACGCGGCAATATTTAGCGCTTTCAACCTGTCAATGGCCGGAGACCAGGTGATTTTACTTTCCGTGACGGTAACGTCCGCGGCGCGGTTTGGATCATATCCGCCCCACTGGTTTATCGAAAAATAAGCCAGGCGGTCCGCGCCTCCCGGCGTGAATGTATCGCCAAACCAGAAGGTTGCGGATGAATCCTCAAAACTGCCACTATTGGTTTCGTTTGACAACGGCGTGTAGGCGGTGGTGCCGTCGGCTTTTTTTGTGTCCGTTGTGTTGAGATGCCCCATCGGTAGTTGCCAGAGAATGACGGGCAGCTGAACTTGTTGCTGAACGGATTCCACAAAGGCGAGATAATTGTTCCAATGATCGTGATTCCAGAACCAGATGCTTGACGCCGGATCGGTTACATAACCCCTGGAAGCCGCGTCAATGCCGTAACGATCAATAAAGAGGTAGTCGGTGTTATTCGTGATTCCGACGGAAACATAATAATCGGCGATGCCGGCGGCCTCTTGCCGCAGCCATTCAACGATATTGCTGAAACTGTTGGGCGGCGTGCCCTGGCCTTCGGCATCAGTCCAGCGGATTATACCCTTGCCAACCCCAAAAGCCGTGCCGTTAGGCTTCAACACATTGCCGCTGTAACCCGTTCCGCTTTTTGAAGCCCAGATGTTCAATTTCCAGCCGATCATTACATTGGTGCCGAGCTGGACATTCGTTCCGTTCGACTCGAATTCTTTGCGGAAAATATACGGAATGCTGGTGACAAAGCCTTTCAGGGTATTGGGAAATTGCGCCTGCTCGCCGGCATCAAGCAGGGCATCGGTCGAATACGTATAGGTGTTGGTGCCGACCGTATTGGTCTCGCCGGGTCCTTGTTCAAACGCCCGAGAGACTTTGAAAGTGTAATTGTTCGCAGCGTACACGATATTGGTGGCATTCGGGTCCACCGGATCATCTCCAAGGTTGGCGGACATGTACCCGAGGAAATCCGGCTCAATGACCACCAGACATGGCCAGCCGTCACCGGTCATCTTTTGCAGGCATTCCCGCATGACCCGGATCGTGCGCTGGTAATAGGGAATCATGTAATTCGTTACCGCCACCATATTGGTCGGGTTCGACCACCACGGATTATTCGTATCGCCTCCGAAACGGTTGATGTCGCTGGCCACGATATCGGTTGATTCGTTAACCGACTTGAGCGCGCCAAGGGCGCTGTCGCCAACTCCGGAGGGCGGAATGCAATAAAAGACCACGCAGGGAATACGGCCCTGCCGCTTGCAGCCGCGGATAAACGTGTAAAGGTATTTACCCGGGTACCAGTTGGCGTCCCAGTCGCTGTTCTGGTAAACCCAACTGCAAGGCCCGCCCTCCATGTAAATGTCAATGACATCGGTCCGGCGGCCGTCAATGGTTCCATTAGTACCGCCTTGATACCATTGCTCAACCGTGCTGCTCCCCATGATGGCCCTGGAACCTAGTGGCGTATAATCTGTCGGTAATCCCGGCGGCGCGCCGTTCGCCGTGCGCACGAGCACACCGTAGCTGATGGTGTTGGTCACCCAGGCTCCCCAGGTATGATCGGGATTTTCCACGCTCCAGTCAAAATAAAGCCCGGAAAGCTTGACCGCGGAAACGCCGGCCTGCAGGCCGGTCAGGGTCACGTTGGTAGTTCCACCGTCCGGTACAAGGGTCGCCTGCAGAATGTTCGTGTTAAGGATTGAAACGGTCTGGATTTGAATGTTGTCCGATCCGCAGGGATAGTGTCCTTCATTGGTGACCGTGGTCCCGGTATTGACATAGACCACGTCGCCGGTCGAATCAAAGGAGTTGGCGTTCTGAACTGGCCACGGCAGGGGGGCGGAAAAGGCCGGGAAAAGGACGCCGGCGCCGTAAAACAGCGCCATTATTAACAGCCGCCTGTATCTTGCACGCATGTTAGTTTCCTCATTCAAGGGCAACCCTGTCTGAATATAGTAATCGAGTCAGCGAGGTTGCCTGCCCAGCCGCAGGCCAGGAATGGCGAGGGATTGCCTTCTGATTATTATTTATTCTAGTGTAGTGTTTCATAAATACCTTCGGCCAAAAGTCAATGTATTTATGAAACACTACACTAGTCTCATTTGACCGGGGCCCACTTTCCGATCCAGACAGAGAGTTCGTCTAAATTTTTTATTGATGATAGATCATAAGTCTTTGTTTGTCAATCCCAAACGCAGGGAGCTCTGCAACTTGACCGGCGTTGGGGTGCGCCCCAGCACAAGGTCATTATTAAGGGTTTACAAGGTATTTATAGTACAAAAATGCTGGCCACTTTCTCTTAATCAGCGGGTCGGGATCCGCCTGTGGTGGATAAAGCATCGCCCCTTAGGGTGCTTGCCCGCCTAAGGTGGGCTTGTGCACCTCAGGTGCATGCGAGCGCGCCATAGGCGCACAAGCCCCCCAGCCCCTACTCGCCTTCGCCAGAGTGCCCCGCGGCTCTCGGCCTCCGTAGCCAAAGCTACTACGGCGGAGGGGGCTGCCGCGGGGCGCTTCATTCATATTTTCCTCTGTTTGCGAAAGTCGCACATTACTTTTATGGCATCCGTGTTTACAATCTGCTAATTATAACTGAGCGAACTTACGCCCGGTGGTTCGGGTATCAGGCAAATCCATGGACACGCTCGAAAAACTCAAAATCCTGTCCGCCGATTCGCGTTATGATTTGGCGTGCGCCTGCGGCACAAATGACCAGGACCGCCGCAGGCGTGGCGCGGAAGGTAAATGGCTGTATCCCGTCACCCTGCCCAACGGTGGTCGTTCCGTCCTGCTCAAAACACTGTTGTCGAATGCCTGCGTAAACGACTGCAAGTACTGCCCGTTGCGCCGTGATACCAATATCCGGCGATGTGCGCTCAACCCGGATGAAACGGCGCGGGTTTTTATGCAGTACCTCGAGCGGCGAGAAATTTTCGGGCTGTTTCTCAGTTCAGGCGTGATCGGTTCGCCGGACCGGACGATGGAACAGTTAAACGCCGTAGCCGCCCGTCTCCGGCACAAGCATCAGTTCCGAGGCTATATTCATATAAAAATTATTCCCGGCACATCCGACGCGGCCATCCAGGAAACCCTTTCCCTGGCAAGCGCCGTTTCGATCAATATCGAAACACCCGGCGAGGCACATTGCCGCAAGTTGTCCGGACGAAAGCATTTTCTGGAGGATATTATCCGTCCTTTGAAACTCGTGGCGCGGCTGACCGCCAAAGGGGAGTCATACGCGCGGGTCAAAACCACTACCCAATTTGTAGTGGGCGCCTCGGATGAGAACGATGCCGAAATTGTGAATTACATGTTCGGCCTTTATGACCGCCTGCACCTGGACCGGGTTTATTTCTCCGCCTACCAGAAAGGTCTGGGCGCCTCCGACATTCCCGGGGAAACCGGCGACGTGACCAACCCAGCCGACCGCCTTCGGCGCGAGCATCGGCTTTATCAGGTTGACTTCCTAATTCGCAAATACGGTTTCAAGGCGGAGGATATTACGTTCGACGCCCACCACAATCTGAGCTTAGACAAGGACCCCAAGGAACGCTGGGCCGAGCAGCATCCGGAATTTTACCCCGTCAAAGTAAACCGGGCAGATCGGGAGGCGCTCCTGCGCGTGCCGGGGTTGGGACCCTTGACAGTGGCACGGATAGTTAAACAGCGCCGTCAAGGACGACTGATTCATCTGCAAGGCCTGAATCTGCGCGGAGTGCGTCTGCAAAAAGCCTTGGCACACATCAGGTTTGATTAGACTGTCGTCAAAAAAGACAAGGTCTCACTTTCCGTCCACGCCGGGAACGGTTTGCCTCTCCGGTTCCCGGGAAAATTGAGATCGGCCCTCGAAAGGTGCAAGGATTTTCCGGCAAATACGGAATATCAATTTTCACGGGTTGACCTTAATCCCAAACTTCCTTTAAATGATTAAGACACTACCTTGGATTTTTACTGACCGGACTTTAGTTTTTGGTCTGCCCGGCGCAGGATATCCTCCAGTTTGCCGATGACGGCGTCCGGCAAAGAATTCTTTGGCGGCGTTGCCAACACTGCCTTCACCTTTTTGCGAGCTTCGGAATAGACATCCGGCTGGCCAAGTTCCAGCCACTGATCGTGGGTATTGCGGTCCAGCAGGTCCGGCATAAGGAACTCGTCGCTGTGGCAGGCAGCCAACGTGCTGGGTTCCATCAGGAAGTGGCCGCCGGGTTTGACATTGGCGACATCTTGCAGATGATTCTTGGCGTCGCATACGTCCACGCCGTCCTTCATGCGCTTGCAGAGGCGCGCGATCTCATGATCCACCACGATTTGTTCCAGAACGAGGAGCTGGCTGGTTTCGATTTCTCCGATGCCGTTGATCACGTCCACCCCGGACAACACCAGTGGAAGGGCGCTGGTCATTTTCTCGATGATGGCCTGGGGACCGGGCGACTTTGCATCGGTGAGGCATCCGGCCTGCGTATTGGGCAGGTGGTAGAACCGGGCCATTTCGCCCAGGGCACCGTTAATCAACGTGGATTCCGGCGCGCCCTCAAGGAAACCGCCTGAACGGAAGTTCATGATGCCGGCGGCGTGGCCGTAGATGATCGGCGTGCCGGGCTCGGCCATCTGAAACAGGATGAGCGCGGACAGGCTTTCCGCATTGGCGACGGCAATGTCCGAGTAAAGACTGGCCGGCCCCGTTGAGCCGCAGGCGGGCATCGGATAGGGCAGGATGGGCACATGGTAACGCGCAAGTTCGAGCGCGGCATCGCACATATCCGCATCGTGTGTGAGCGGCGGGATGGTGCAGTAGCACACGGAAAATATCTTTCGCTTCCGGATCTTATCCTCACCCCCGAGAATGGCGGCCAGCCCTTCGATCAGGTATGGAATTTCCTCCCGGCGATGTACTTCATGCTGAATGTGCTTGGACGAGTGCATCAGTGAGAGGAACGCGGTCCGGATATCGGCGGACGGAAGCGGAATATCATCCAATACAACGTTCGGCCAGACAACGGCTCCGAGCGGCAACTCCTCAAAAATCCTGAGACTGGAGACCAGGTCGCGGGTGACGGCCGGCCGCCGTTCGCCCGACTCAAAATCAACTGCGAAGGTGGCCGCGCCGTCCAGCGTGTACCCTGTGAACGGGGACGGCATGGCGAAATCGAAAGCCGGATTGCGGGCGCCAAGCACAAAGGAGCGGGGCGCGGTCTTCAAGGCCTGATCAACCATGGCCACCGGGATATGGGCGATCATGTCGGCCTTGTTCACGCGCGCGCCGTTTTCGGCGAGTATCTTGCGGGCCTTGGCACTCATGAATTTCACGCCGACGTCAGAGAGAATCGTCAGGCTGTCTTCGTGAATCCGTTGTTTTTCCTGTTCGGAAAGAAACGCGCATGTCAGGCGCATGGCTGAACCTCCGGAAGAATTAATGCAAAGGCGCAGAGTTTCTGGGACTGTCCCACTTGTACGTTCACAGCGGTTTAAAATGTATCAGGGCGTATCCGGAATTACCAGTTGAAAGAGGCCCTCCTACGCGAGACCGCTACGGAGGGCCGGCGATATGAGCGGCGGGGAGAATGTCTTGATACGGTCATTGACAAACGATTCAATCTACCTATAACAGTAACCAAAAACCATAGGGGAGGCATCCACATTGCGCAATTAACCACAACATGTTGCGTTGAGCAAACACATGGCCCGTTGTGAAGGACTTGCTTTAAGTGAATACCCGCAAAATATACAGGAGAAACATTATGAAGTTCAGTTTGGCATGTCTGGCGGCTGTCGTGCTTGCATGGCAGGCGGGGATAGCGGCAGAAATAAAGATCGGTGTTGTCGCGGAACTGACCGGGGATATGCCCGCCGTGGGCGCCTCCTGCAAGCAGGCCGCGCTCATGGCGGTGGATGAGGTGAACGGCGCCGGCGGTCTGAAGGTGGGTGGCGTCGCCTATACGATCGATTTGCAAATTGAGGACAACTCTGCCAAGGCCGATCAATCGGCCCTGGTAACCCAGAAGCTGATCGCCCAGGATCGCGTGCTGGCCATCATCGGGCCGAGTGCCAGCATAGGAGCGGTGCCGGCTTCGGCCATTGCCGAAAGCGGTCGGACGGTAATGATCACGCCGTGGTCCACCAATCCCAAGACGACCAAGGACATACGCACGGGGCGTCCCAAGCGGTATGTGTTCCGGGCATGTTACACCGACGCTTTTGAGGGGCAGGTGTTGGCCATGTTCGTATTGAATCAACTTAAATTTAAACGGGCGGCGGCCCTGTATGACGTGGCTTCGGAAGCGCCGACCAGCCAGTCGGAATTGTTCCGGCGCATCTTTACCGAAAAGGGCGGCGTCATGACGGCGTTTGAAACCTATACCACGGGCGATCGCGATTTTTCGGCGCAATTGACCAAAATCATGGCATCGAACCCGGATATAATTTTCCTGCCGGCCTATTACAACGACGTGCCCCTGGTGGTAACCCAGGCCAAGCGCTTGGGCGTGAAGGCGCCCTTTCTCGGCAGCGATGCCTGGAGCAGCCCTGAATTGATCACGCTTTCACAAGGCGCGGTGGAAGGTTATTATTTTGCCAATCATTATGCCGCCGATATTGCCACGCCCGCGGCACAAAAATTTATCCAGGCTTACAAAGCCCGTTACAACTCGCTGCCGGATGATGTGGCGGCGTTGACCTATGATGCCTTCGGCCTGCTGTTTCAGGCATTAAAACAGGTTGACCAGCCGGAACGCGAGGCCTTGCGCAATGCCCTGTCAGCAATCACCCGCTATGAAGGGGTCACCGGGAATATGCGCTTCCAGGAAGGCTCGGGCGATCCGATCAAGAGTGCGGTCATTCTGCAAGTCAAGAACGGCCGGTTCGTCTGGTTTGCCAACGCCAATCCGTAGATGAACGAGATCCTGCGACATGGCTTATTTGTTCCAGCAGATTTTGAATGCGTTGCAGTTGGGCAGCATCTACGCGCTAATTGCCCTCGGCTACACTATGGTCTATGGCATCATGACCATGATCAACTTCGCCCACGGCGACATATTCATGGTAGGCGCGTTTCTGTGCTTTGTGGCCGCCACGGTGCTGGGGCTGCCTTTCATTCCGGCCCTGTTGTTATCCATGACGGGATGCGCACTCCTTGGTGTGGTCATTGAACGCCTGGCCTACAAACCTTTACGCGAAGCGCCGCGAGTATCGGCCGTCATTACGGCGCTGGGTGTCGGCCTCGTGCTTGAGCACCTGACCCTGGTCTTCAGCCCATATCCGCGCCATGTGCCGGCGCTGTGGTCTTCCGCCGCATGGCATGTCGGCGGCGTGACGCTCTCGTCCCTCCAGGCGCTCATTATTGTGTTGTCTATACTGCTGATGGTGCTGTTGGATTGGCTGGTACGCCGGACAATGCTGGGATTGGCTATACGCGCCATTTCCTGGGACCGGACCGTGGCGGCCCTCATGGGTGTCCCGGTGGATGCCGTGATCTCGCTGACTTTCGCCATCGGCGCCGCACTGGGCGGTGCGGCCGGCTTCCTATACGCGCTGGCCTATCCCGTGATTGATCCCTACATGGGCGTGATGGTTGGGTGGAAGGCATTCATTGCCGCCGTCGTGGGCGGGATCGGCAACATTCGCGGCGCCATGCTGGGCGGATTCATCCTGGGTACCGTCGAAATCATGGTGGCGGCTTTCCTGCCATCCACTTATCGGGATTTGATCGCCTTTGCCCTGCTGTTCCTGCTCTTGATCTTGAAGCCTTACGGACTCCTCGGACAGCCTCGTCCACAGAAAGTATGACCTTAATTTTGCACGAACATCAGCGTTGTGGTGATTGTTTTTCAATAGTAACGGTGTGTAAACTATTTTTTGAACCACTTTCCATTTTACCCCAAAGCGGGACTATGCCCGCAACCCAAAGAAATCAACCACGGATTACA
>VSJD01000266.1 GCA_008636095.1 Kiritimatiellota bacterium
AGAGGTCAGAGGTCAGAGGTCAGAGGTCAGAGGTCAGAGGTCAGAGGTCAGAGGTCAGAGGTCAGAGGTCAGAGGTCAGAGGTCAGAGGTCAGAGGTCAGAGGTCAGAGGTCAGAGGTCAGAGGTCAGAGGTCAGAGGTCAGAGGTCAGAGGTCAGAGGTCAGAGGTCAGAAATATTCCGCGAGAAGCTTACATGAATAATTGCAAGCATAATTATCACGGCATGGAAGGCGCGGCGGGATTCGTGCTTTACGTGGCCTTATTGACCATTCTGACGGCCGGCACGGTGGGCGGATTTTTTCTCTACTCCGCTTACAATCACAGCAAGGCCGCGCAGCGCTGGCATGACGCGGACCAATGCCTGCTGGATGCCCAGTCGGCCCTGGAACAGGTTAAATACGAAATGATCCAGGCCTACGGGTCCAACGGCCAGTCCGCGGTGACCTGGTTCCTGAACTGGTCTTCCAATGCCATTGGCGCCACGCCAAGCTATACTATTCCTTCGCCGCTCACGGTGAATGCAACGCCCGTGTTCGTGACTCTGGCAGGGATTACAGTCTTCACCAATGCGGGCACCAAACTCGTCACCCTCACGCTGGTGGCGGATGCCCGGAAGGGTTATGCTTCCGGGCCTCGCCGCAAGATACAGGAACAGGTGCGTATAAGCGTGGGCACGAGCACGGGCGGGTCGCCGATCTCTGCCAACTGCGCGTTTGGTAAATACGGTAACAACAACACCCTGAACTTTGGCGGCACATTAACCATCGACGGCCATAACTGGAACCTGCCCGCCACATTCAACAGTGGCAATGGAAGCATAAACAATCCCTCCGCCAACGATCTGCCGGGCGTGGTATATGACTCAACTAAGATCAGTACAAGCGCGAATATTTCAATCAATGGCAATCCGCCCCAAACCAACGCAGTCGGCGCGTATGACGCGACATATTGGTATCAATTCCTGAGCACCATAACACCGGCAGCGACAATCTGGGCAGGCGGAAACGACTCCTTGGGAACCCGAACTGTCCCCCTCGTAAAAATATTATCAAGTGGCAATACTACTATTGCCAGCGCTAAGAACGGCGCGGGAATTCTTATTATTCCGGGAGGTGCGACTGTTAAATTTAATCAAAACTTTTACTATGAGGGCATAATCATTATCGGGTCAAGTGATGCTAATCAGAATGTCTCTGTTACGGTGAACAATACGACCACAATCTTTGGCGCCATGATTTGCTTAGGCAGCGCCAGCGCGGTGAACCTTAGCGTTCCAGGAACCCTCGGTGTTCTGTACAGCAAACAAGCCGTGGCCAACCTGGCAAACATAACAAACCTGCCTTTTGCGTCGTCAGGCAGCAACGGAGTACCCTATACTTCCTACTGGAGGGAAATACACTAATATGCAATCTTATCTCATGTTTAAAAAACAGGTCGTATTTTTATGCCTGGCATTGACTTTAATGGCCCCGCTGCAATTCGCGCAGGCCATCAAATCGTCCGACGAACAAACCGCAACACGTCCGACTGCGACGCAAGAAACTCCGGAGACACAGCGCATCCTGGAACAACAGCGCGCGGCCAAACAGGCGGCCCTGGCGGCGATTGAAGCGCCCCTGCCCGGCGCGCGGACGGAAGACGCCGCAACGCAAGCCGCTGAACAGAAGCAGAGCGGCGGCGTGGCCAAAAATATCATCGTGATCTTGTTGAGCGTGCTGATCATCATCGGCGTGGTGTTGATTTTCAGGATTCCGGGGACGATCCTGCCGGAGGCGTTTCCGCTAATGCGCAACACGCAATTGCGCGGCACGCCATCGCGTGCTTCCCCGGCAATCAACAGCCCGCCCGTAATTCCCAAGACGGAATCCAACGCTTTACGCATTGGCAATCCGCGTTTTTTGGAGCTGGCGGTGGAAAATCACCTGCTTGTCCCCCAGGATGGCGCGGACCTGGCCGAGCGCTTTCACGGCAACGATTTTGCCGCCTTGTTGCAGTTGGTTACCGAACGACCGCACTTGAAGGACACGCTTGGAAAATTATGGAGCGATGCAATTGGTTGCACGTATGTCAACCCGGAAATGACCGCCATCCAGCCGGAAGCGGTCCGCCAGATCCCGCGCGAATTTGCCGAAACAAATCAAATCGTGCCTTTGTATTCCTTCGGCGGGTCGCTGACAATCGCGGCGGTCAACCCCCAGGACAAGGCGCTGGAAACGCTCATTACCAACAAGTTTAATATCATTCCCAGTTTTGTTTTTGCCTTTCCGGAAGAAATTGCAGATACCATAGCCATTGCCTACCAATCGGCCGAAAATCTCGAGGGCATCGCAACGGAATTAAATGCGGAAGGCAAAAAAATCGCGGCCGATGCCCGAAAAAACCTTGCCGCGCAAGACCTCAACCAACTGGCCAACAGTAATTCCATTATTGACTTTGTCAACGGCTTGATTCTCCTGGCGATGAACGAGATGGCCAGCGATATTCATGTTGAACCGGATGAATTGTCCGTGCGCATCCGATTCCGGATTGACGGCATATTGCAGGAAAAATTCATCCTGGACAAATCCGTGTTGCTGTCCCTGGTGAGCCGCTTGAAACTTATGGCCGGATGCAACATCGCCGAAAGACGCCTGCCCCAGGATGGGCGTATCAAATTTGCGCTGGCCCGCCGCAAGATAGATGTCCGCTTTTCAACGGTGCCGACGCTTTATGGGGAAAAAGCCGTGCTGCGTTTGCTTGGTTCCACCTTTTTGCGCGGTATTCCCAATATTACGGACATGGATTTCTCGGTTACGATTTTGGATTCCATCAAGAGCGTTGTCAAGGCGCCCAACGGCGTTTTCTTCATCACCGGGCCGACCGGTTCAGGTAAAACGACCACGCTTTATTCCATTCTCAAATATATCAATACGCCCGGAATCAACATCATGACGGTGGAAGACCCCGTGGAATACCGGTTGTCCGGCATTAACCAAGTCCAGGTCAATACCAGCATTGATCTTGATTTCGTAAACGTATTGCGGTCTTTTCTGCGCCAGGATCCGAATGTCATCTTAATTGGCGAAATCCGCGATGTTGAATCGGCCCGGATCGCCTCCCAGGCGGCCCTGACCGGCCATCTCGTGTTTGCGACCATGCATACCAACAATGCCCTCCAGGCCGTGAACCGCATGATTGACATTGGCGTTGAGCCCTTCCTGGTGGCCCCCTCACTGATTGCCCTGATGGCCCAGCGGCTGGTGCGGCGGATTTGTCCCAATTGCATCGAAAAATATCCCGCGCCCCAATCGGTGTTGGATGATAATTTTGAATGGGACGGTGTTGTGGAAGTATATTTTTCCAGGGGCAAAGGGTGCCCCCGGTGCCATGGCACAGGCTATCTGGGACGCCTGGCCCTGCACGAGTTATTCATCCTTAACAGTGCCACCCGCGAAAAAATCGCCCAGAACGCCTCTATCCTGATTGTGGAGGAAATCGCGCTCAAGTCGGGCTTTAAACCCCTGCGTTATGACGGCCTGAAAAAAGTGCTGCGCGGCTTAACCACGATTGAAGAAGTGGATCGCGTCACTTATCACGATGTTGAATGAGGCGAAACTACTCTCGGAAGGTGTTCAGTGTTCGGTGTTCGGAGGAACATGACCGATGACCAGGAGGTAACCGGCAAGATTTATTAAGCGTGCATTCAAATGCTAAATGGACTCAAAAGTAGCTTAAACGTCAACCCGCCCAGGCGGGAATGCCGTTGGGCCGTCGCTGAGGCAACTGGCGAGTATGGTGAGCCGAACGCTGAACCCCGAACACTGAACACCTGAGTTTTACCCGCTATGAACAAATCTATTCAACCCACAGCGTTTGCGCCGGCCGAACGGGCCGACCAAAAAGATCTCCGGCAGGCGGCCGCAGAACTTGCCAAGGTATCGCTCCTCCAGAGACTTTATGAAGCCCTGGAAATTATAATCCTTATCCTCAACCGGCAAAGGCAGATTGTGTTTGCCAACAAGCGCTTGCTTGAATTTTTGGGGATTGATAGCCTTGCAATGGTTATTGGTCAAAGGTCCGGTGAAGTTTTTGATTGCGTGCATGCCTTTGAGGAAAAGGGCGGTTGCGGTACCACTGAATTCTGTTCCCAATGCGGCGCGGTTAAGGCCATCCTGAAAAGCCAGGCCGATAATCAAAAAGTTATCCAGGAATGCCATATTTTAAGAAAGAATGGCAAGCCGGCGCTTGACGTAAAAATCAGTGCCAGTCCTTTACCTATTGGAAATCAGGATTATACGATCGTTGCCGTTGAGGATATCGGCGATAAAAAGCGCCGGCGGGTGTTGGAGCGGCTTTTTTTCCATGACATTATGAACTCGGCGGTTGGCGTGCGCGCGCTTTCGGAGCTTCTGCCAACTGTTCCTGAAACAGAAGTGCCCGAAGTCGGCCGGATGATCAACACCGGCGCCAATTCCTTAGTCCTGGAAATAGACAGTCAAAAGGAGTTGGTGGCGATCGAAAGCAACGAGCTAATTCCAAGGTTAGTACCGGTCAACATGGCAAAACTATTCCAGACTATCGATGCCATTTATAAAAACCACGACGTCGCCAAGGGCAAGCATTTGATCTTCCGCCCGGTTGACCAAGCAATATCCATTAACACTGACGCAACCCTGCTTGGCCGGGTCTTGAGCAATATGACCAAGAACGCCCTGGAGGCATCGGCCCTGGGCGAGTCGGTAACGATCGGCTTTGAGCGCCTGGACGACGAGGAAGTGCGTTTCTCGGTTCATAATCCGGCCGTGATGCCGCGTGAAGTCCAGCTTCAAATTTTCCAGCGCTCGTTTTCCACCAGGGGCGAAGGACGTGGGCTGGGCACCTACAGCATTAAACTGATCACCGAACGCTATTTGCATGGCAGTGCTAATTTTACATCCAAAGAGGGTGAAGGAACATTTTTTTACGTCAACCTGCCGCTTGACGGGGCAGGGGCGGGTGAAAAATGAATATTGCAAACAAGTTTGCGAAAGGTGCGGACCACGCGGGCGGCAATAACACCCGGGTGATTCCACCACATGGCGGATATCGAAAGCTCCGGTCCTTTCAAGTTGCCGAGCTGGTCTATGACGGAACAGTCGTTTTCTGCAACCGCTTCGTGGACAAGCGCTCGCGCACGCACGATCAGATGGTACAAGCCGCGCGCAGCGGCCGGCAGAACATTGCCGAGGGCAGTATGGCATCCGCGACCTCGAAGAAGACGGAACTTACGCTCACGAACGTTGCCAAGGCCAGCTTGGAAGAACTGCTTTTGGACTACGAGGATTTTCTGCGCCAGCGCGGCTTGCGCCGTTGGGACAAAGACGCACCCGAAGCACTGGCTGTGCGGAACAGATTCCGGTCGGACAGGTCGGACACGTCAGACAGGTCAGACAAGTCAGACACGTCGGACTTGTCCGATCCCTACAGCATTGCCGCGGCTTCCCCTGAAGCGGTGGCCAACACGCTGATTTGCCTGATCAACCAGGCCACCTATTTGCTCAAGCGGCAGCTGGAGAAACTGGAGCAGAGTTTTCTGCAGGAAGGCGGCTTCACGGAGCGGCTCTACCGGGCACGGCAGGAGACGCGTCAAGCACGGTCCTAATCTCGGGAGCGACACAGGATGTCGATGGTAATAACCCAAATTAGAACGTTCTCAGCAAATGGAAAATTACGAAGATTTAAAGCTTCTGCTCAACGAGGTCTTCAAGGAACGCCATATTGATTTCTCGCAATACCGCGAGCAGTTGATTCAAAGGCGCGTTGCCACCCGCCTGCGCGTAACGAAATGTCATTCCTACCCGGAATACATTAATTTTCTCAAACACCACCGGCCTGAAATGGATACATTGCTGGACACCTTGACCATCAATGTTACCCAGTTTTACCGTGATCCAAGGGTCTTCCAGGCTATAGCGGAAAAAATTATCCCGCGCCTCTTCGCGGACGAGGTTATTGAGAAAAAAGAAATAGTGCGCATCTGGAGTTGCGGTTGTTCAGGAGGCCAGGAAGCAACCACTGTTCTTGTTTTGATTTCGGAATACCTTAAGCAAGACATAAATAAACCCCGGATTTTGATTTATGGCACGGATATAGACAAATTGAGTATTAAAAAGGCCAATGAAGGCATTTACGAAGAATACGAATTCAAGGATCTGCCGGCGGGGTTAAAAGAAAAATACTTTCTTTCCTTGGGCAACCGTCGTTTTGAGCGCAAAAAGGAACTGAACCCATTCCTTTATTTTCGCGAGCAGGATGTGGTGCGGAGCGAGCCGGTTAAAAACGTTGACCTGATTCTTTGCCGTAATCTTTTCATCTATTTTAAGCGCGAGCTCCAGGTGCAGTGTCTTGAAAAGTTTTATCGTGCCTTGAACAAGGGCGGCTTCCTGGTCCTGGGTCTGACCGAGTCTTTGTGGGGCGACTCGGCCAAGAGGTTTACCGAGTTTGACAGGGACAACAGGATGTACGTGAAAGTGTGAAAAAAAGGTTTCAGGTGTTAGGTGACGGAAGGAAGATGTAGGCAGAGGTTTAAGTGTTCGGTGTTCAGTGTACAGGTTTCAGGGAAGATCCCGAACGCCGAACTCTGAACCCTGAACACAATTTATGACTGCAGACAATAAATTCCAATTCCTGTTGGAAAAAATTTACCGCAACAAGGGCGTAGATTTCAGCCTCTACCGCGAGGGCACTTTAAGAAGGAGAATAGATTCCAGATTACGGACAACCGGTTGCGTGGATTATCTGGAGTATGTCTCCTATCTCAATCGCAATCCGGAGGAATATGACCGGCTGATTAAGGCGGTAACCATCAACGTTACCGAGTTTTTCCGCAATCCGGAGACTTTTCGCGCAATCCAGCAAAAGGTTTTGCCGGAGATAATAAAGCAGAAACAGGAGCATTCAGTAATCGGTCAGTTACAGGGGGGTGTAGATGCGGTTCGACAGAACCGCGGATTGCCGTTCTCTCGAACGGCCGCTACAACGGAAACCCTCAGCCCGATTCGGTTATACCGCATTCCCCCTGTAACGGAGGGGTTGCAGCATTCAAAAAAAACCATCCGGGCCTGGTGCGCCGGCGCCAGTTATGGCGAGGAAGCCTACAGCGTTGCGATTTTGTTCTTGCAGGTTTTACAGAAAAAAAACGCTGATTATGACGTCAAAATATTGGGAACGGACATTGACCCGGATTGCATCGTCAAAGCCAAGATTGGCCTCTATGAACCGAGCCACTTGAAAGCGATCGGCAAACATATCCTGGACAGATATTTTTCCAGGGAAGGAAAGAACTACCGGGTCAACGACGCGGTGCGGCAACTAACCGAGTTTAAACCGCATAATATGCTCTCCGATAAGCCGTTCGATAAATTAGACTTGATTCTTTGCCGTAACGTGATAATCTACTTCACAAAACCGTTACAGACATACGTCTATAATCTGTTTGCCAGGTGTTTGAAGCCGGGCGGGTTTCTGGTACTCGGCAAAGTGGAATCGCTGTGGGGTTGTTCCCTGGGATTATTTGAAACGGTGGATAATAAGGAAAGAATCTATCGGAAGGTGAACAGCAATTAACTACTCGTCACGGATAGTACGGACAAAAAGAGCGATTGTCATCCTCGCGACCAGGCTCCGCCGGAGCGCTTCGCCCAGGCAAGAAGCGGGGATCCAAAAAAATCAAGACATACTGGATTCCCATTTTCATAGGAATGACAAGCACAATACATGACGGGAGTTTATTAGAAGGAGAACAGCAAATGTCAAATATATTTAAAAGAAGTTTAAAGGCCCGCGTTTTTGTGATGTTTCTGATAGTTTCGATTATCGGGGTGTCAACCCTCGGTGCGCTGGCCTATTTTGTGGGAAGCAGCATATTACAAAAAACGATCATAAATGATTACATGAATATAACCCAGGTTACCGAGGCCGCGGTGGGATCATTTATGGACTCTGTGATAGTGGAATTTGCGCTCGTAGCTGGAGACCGTTTTATAAGAGAAACAACCGAAAAGGTGACAAACGATGACCCTGATTCGGAAAAATTACTCAAAGATCTGAATTCTTATTTAAAGGAATTTGCCCAGGTAGATCCCGACTGCCAGGAGTATTTTATTACGGATATGTCGGGCAAGATTATCGCCAGCACCGATGAAAAGCATGTCGGCATTGACCGCTCCAAAGACGAATACTTCCTGGAGGGTAAAAAAGGGGTTCATATCAAAGACGTTTATCTTTCTGACTTAACCAGTAAAATCGGCTATGTCATCTCAGGGCCATTACATTCGGCAAGCACAAAGGAACAACTGGGAGTGTTGGGCGTCCGTTATGGTATGGCCGGTATAATTGCGGTTGTCGCCAATTACATAGGCATGGGACAGTCAGGAGAGACCTATATTGTAAATAAAGACGGTTTAATGATTACTGATTCCAGGTTTAATAAAGATACGATCTTGAAGCAAAAGGTGGATACGGAACCGGTAAAATTTTGGCAGTCACAAAGAAAAGATATGACCGGCATATATCCTGACTATCGCGGGCAATTGACGTTGGGCGCCGCGATGGGTGAAAACCTTGCCAAGAAGTATCCCAGCCTGAGCTGGCTGGTTATATCCGAGATTGATGCCGTGGAAGTGTTCGCGCCGATCCAAAAACTGGGGCTTATGCTTCTTATCCTGGGGGTTATCATAAGTGTTGTTGTCGCGCTCATTGCCTACCTTATCGCGCGCAGTATATCAAACCCCATTACCATGCTCGCGCAGGTGGCCCAGAAGATGGGCGAAGGCGATTTAACCCACGATATAGCCGATACAACCGCCGAAGATGAAATAGGGCTTTTATCCAAATCATTCAAGCAAACCATCATCAATTTAAGGAGCATCGTTGCGCAGGCATTGTCCACCGCCGAGCGCGTATCCTCCTCCTCCCAGGAACTTTCCTCCAGCGCCCAGGAGATGAATGCCACGGCCGAGGAGGTTGCCTCAACGGTTCAGCAGATTGCCAAGGGTGCGGAAACCACTGCCCAGCGGGTTGAGGAAACCTCCAGGGTAATGGAACAGATGAATGCCTCGGTCGGTCAGGTGGCAACCAGCGCCCAGAGCGCGGCCAGCGCCTCGGCACAGGCCAACCAGAGCGCGCAAGAGGGCGGCAAGGCCGCCAAAGAGGCCGTGGAAAAGATGAACAGAATTTACGAGACCGTAACCGCATCCAGCGCAGTGGTTAAAAAACTGAGCGAACGCTCGGAGCAAATCAGCGATATTATCAATGTCATTACCGGCATTGCCGACCAGACCAATCTGCTGGCCTTGAACGCTGCGATTGAGGCGGCCCGGGCCGGAGAGGCCGGGCGCGGATTTGCCGTGGTGGCGGAGGAAGTTAGAAAGCTTGCCGAAGGTTCGGCCAAGGCGGCCGACCAGATCAGCCGATTAATCAAGGAAATCCAGAAAGAAACTTTGGAAGCCGTGGGGGCCATGCAGGCGGGTTCAAAAGAAGTTACGGAAGGCCACGTAATAATTACCAAAGCGGGCGATGCCCTGAATGAGATCGTTAAAGTTGTGGAGAGTACGGCCAGCATGGTTGAGCAGATTTCCGCTGCCAGCCAGCAGATGGCGGCCGGAACCAAGCAGGTGGTCAAAAGCGTGGATGATATCGCCTCCACCGCCGAGGAATCCGCTTCGGCCACCGAGGAAGCAAGCGCTTCCACGGAAGAGATGACGGCATCCATGCAGGAAATGTCCGTTTCGGCGCAGGAATTGGCCGAAATGGCAGTTAATTTGCGGGATGTAGTGGCGAAATTCAAGGTTACGGAAACCGAGGGCGGGTTGAAGCCGGCTGCCCTGCCGAAAGAAGAAAAAATATTTGCGCCGAAAAAACATGTTTTAGTCGCAAAGCCGGAGGCCGACAAAAAGCACATTAAAGATAGTCAATTGCATAAGTAGCCATCCGTCAGCTGACGGACACAAAATTCACAAATAAGAGTAATTGCTCAGGTGCTCAAGAAAGAGGAACTACAAAATACGCGAAAAGCGCGAAAATGGGAGAAGGTAACGAACATTTGGGTGACACCACTCTCAATCCATTTCGTGTATTTGTTAAAAAAAGGCCTGAATAGTTACAGCCGAGGTTAAGATGGCCAAAACGGAACTTAAATCAAAGGCCCGGGAAATGCAGTTGGTAATATTCCGACTGCGCGACGAGGAATTTGGCGTTGAGATAAGCGCGGTCTTGGAAATAACACGCCTGCTGGCGATAACCCATATTCCGGAAGCGCCCGGATTTATTGAAGGGGTAATAAACCTGCGAGGCAAAGTTTTGGCAGTGGTTGACCTTGCCAAGCAGTTCGGCCTGAAAGAAGAAAAAGAATTGCCCAAAACCGCCCGGATAGTTGTCGTTGAAGTCCGTAATATCACCCTGGGCCTGATCGTGGATGAAGTACCGGAAGTTATCCGAATCTCCGAAGAAAAAATTGAGCCGACGCCGGAGATAATCCAGAGCGAAGTCAACCGTCATTATATCAAAGGTGTGGCCAAGCTTGACCAGCGCCTGATTATTCTTTTGGACTTAAACAGCGTCCTTTCCTTCAATGAAGTGGAAGAGGCGGGCAAGGTGGCGGAGATAGCGGAACGTTAATAAATTCCAAGTCCCAAATTCCAGGGAAACGCAATCAATTAAAGCAAAATGAATAAAACTGATTAAAAAGTTGGATTTATTTTATCTTTGTTAGAATTTTCTGCCAGAGGCAGATCCGCCAAAGGCGGAGAATATTCCTTGGAATTTTGATTTTGAAACTTGGAATTTATTAGGTTGCGGGTAACGCCCGCGTTAGACTGTCGAATAACGAACAGGAGGCAAGCATGGCAAATATTTTAATCGTGGATGACGCGTTATTTATGCGCAAGATTCTTTCGGATATTTTCAGCGAGGCCGGCCATAAGATTGTCGGCGAGGCGGAGAACGCCAAGGAAGCCGTTGAACTTTGCAAGAAGCTTAAGCCGGATATCGTTACCATGGACATCATTATGCCGGAGATAGACGGCATTGATACGCTCAAGGCCATCAAGCAGATATTAAAATCAGATAAAGACGCCAAAATTGTGATTGTGAGCGCGATGGGTCAGCAGGATATGGTGGTTGAATCCATCCAGGCCGGCGCCAAAGATTTTATCGTCAAGCCGTTCCAGCGTTCGCAGATAACCGAGGCAATTGCCCGCCTGCTAAGGGACTGAAGCGTGCGGATAGGGGAATAGTGTTCAGTGTTCAGGTTTCGGGTGCGGAATAAGGTTTCAGGTGGCAGATGTTGGGAAGTGGTGGCGGGTGGAGGATGGAGAAATAGGTTTCAGGTGTCAGGAAATCCTGAACCCCGAACCCTCGGTACTGAACACCGAACACCGAACACCGAAATCAGACGAAGTACGACATGGAACCGATTAAGGTTGGCATGGCGGAATATAAGGTTGTGACAAGCCCGGCATTACTGACGAGTATCGGGCTGGGTTCCTGCATCGGCCTCGTGCTTTATGACGCCATCAATAAAATCGGCGCCTTGGCTCATATAATGCTTCCCAAGCAAAGCGAAGCCAAAAATAAATCCAACCCGGCCAAGTTTGCGGATACTTCCATTGATTTAATGCTTGCGGAGATGGAAGCGCGCGGCGCTTTCAAGCGTAATATCAAAGCCAAGCTGTTTGGTGGCGCCAACATGTTCCCAAATGTACAAGGCAAAGTCTTAATGAATGTGGGTGCAAGGAATGCGGCGGCGGTTAAAGAAGAGCTGACCAAAAGGAAAATAGCCGTCGTTGCCGAAGATTTGGGTGGGCACTGCGGGCGCACGATTGTCTTTGATACCCGGGATGGAAGCGTACGCGTGAAGACCATTAAAGGGGAAAATGTGGTGTATTAGGAAGAATGTAGGATATTCGAAATTCGAAATTGGGACGGAATCGGAATCTTTGCTTTCATTTCCAATTTCATCTTATACGTCTTTCTAATTTCTAATTTCCAACAACATCAACCATTGACCATCTACCATCGAAATGGCGAAACCATGGCAAAG
>VSJD01000190.1 GCA_008636095.1 Kiritimatiellota bacterium
CCTGCCCTGCGACGTGTCCGGCGAAGCCTTGGCGAAGACGGAAGCCTTGGCGAAGACGGGAGCCTTTGCGAAGACGGAAGCCCGGGCGAAGCAGGGACGACAGACGACGGACGACAGACGACCGCCCTGATTTAAAGGACGCCGGATGGAGGACGGATGCGTTAGGTAAACGTTTCCGGCTTCTTGATCATGTTCCCCAACATTTTGCCGATCATTGCGCATTGCTTCTCCATGTCGTCGGTTTTAGGCTTGGTCGCATAACCATATTTAAGCGCCCGCCCCAGCCAATGTCGCGTCTCCTGCAACTCTCCGTCGGCATCCGACAGTTTACTGATAAAATGAGCTGGGTATCGCCGCTTGGCCCAAGCTTCCGCAATGTTCGCCCCGATAGATCGCGACGACCGTCTGATTTGATCAATCAACGCATATTTTTCTTCTCTCGGCCATCTCTTTGTCTCTTCAAAAACAATCTCGTCTAAGCGGCAAGCCTCTTGATATACTCGCAATTCTGTAAAACTGTTTATCCTCTCCGCCATCTTGTCTTCCGATTCATGCTATGCTTAGTTGCGTCTTCCGTCCGCGCTCCGTTTTCTCTGGACTGTCATCTGCCCTCTGTCGTCCGTCGTCTCCGTTCCGTTGTCCTTCTGATCAGGTCTGCCATCCGTCGTCTGTCATCCGTCGTCCGGCCTACGGCCACACCGGCAAATAGCCCTCTCCGGGCCAGACCAAAAGTTCCGTCAACTGGTAGTCCGCACTGGAAAGCCACAGGCGCCATATGCCAAAAGCATCCCAGTACACGGCCGGATCGGTCAGGCCATCCCCATCATAATCACCGGGCACGGCCACCGTTCCGGTATTGCCCCAACCTGGGGCGTTGGCCTCGGCGTAACCGCTGGCGGAGAGCCATATTTTCCACGTGCCCGTGCTTGCCTGGAAAACGGCCGGATCCATAATCCCATCGAGATCATAGTCGGCCGGCACGGGACGATATCCGGATCCGCCCAGGCCTTCCGCGGTGATTGACGCATACTGCCAGTTGGACTGCCATACCCGCCAAGTGCCCGTGGACTCCTGATAAATCGCCGGGTCAGCCTTGCCGTCACCATCATAATCACCCGCCACCGGCCGCCAGCCTGTCCCACCGAGGCCCTGGGCCGATGCCATGGAATACCCGTTCACAGACAGCCAGACCCGCCAAGTGCCGCCCTGTCCTGAGCCTGCCTGCGGTGAGCTTGTCGAACCCGTCGAAGGAGTGGCCTGGTAAACCGCCGGATCAGCGAGGCCATCACCATCATAGTCGCTTGGCACAGGCTCGAATCCGGCGCCGCCGCAACCATAAATTTCCGCCAAGGCATAATCGCAGGAAGAGAGCCATATTTTCCAGGTCCCCGTGGCTTCCTGGTAGACCGCCAGGTCGGCCTTGCCGTCGCCATCGTAGTCGCTTGGCACGGCCTTGAATCCCACGCCGCCGTAGCCTGCCATTGTGAAACCCTGGGCCCCGAAGAACCAGACCTGCCAGGTGCCTGTGGACTCCTGGTACATGGCCAGGTCAGTATAGCCGTCGCCGTTATAATCGTTGACCAGCAGGAGCCCCGCCGGCTGGCTGGCGCCGATCCGGATAACGCCGCCATTGCGGTTGGTCGTGTTGTTGGCCAGGTTCGGATCCAGCCACTTCGTTGGCGCCGCATGCTGGATGTTCACAAAGATGTAATACCAGCCCGGCAGGACCGTGGGCACCGCCAATGCGTCACGCCCAGCCTTCGGCAGGACCACGACCGCGCTGTTACCGACCGCCAGCGGGAGGCTCACATTGGTCCCACCCATCCATTTATCGTCTGTATCACCGAATACGGAATTGCTGGAAATGTAGAAGTTATAGGCCACCCAGGTATTCGGTTCGGCCATATTCTGCACGCCGTAGTTCGTGACCCGGAAAGACACCGCGGCCGGCGCGCCGTCGACGGCCATACAGGTCGGCAGGAACACTAGGTCGGAGACGCCGATATCCACCTCCCTCAGCGCCCGGTAGCCGCTGTCGTAAGGGCTGAAGTCGCTGACGAACTGCGTGGTCTTGGCCTTGACCCAGTAATAATACATCACACCCTGCACTGAATCGGTGTCGTCGTAGGCATTCGTGGCCACGTCATTGACCAACATCAGCGCGGCAGCGCGGTCGCTGTTCGTACCCCGCCATAACTCATAGTTGGAGGCATTGTCCGAAACGCTCCAAGTCACGTACAGGTGCTCCACGGACACGCCATCGCTGGCCGATATCGCGGAGGGCGGCGTCAGCGGGCAGTAGCCGGTATCGAACCCGCTCAATTCACTGGGGCCAATGGGGCCGAACTGGTTGGTGGCTTGAATCCAGTAATAATAGCGCAGGCCTGGGCGGGCCTGGGTATCCGAATAGGTCGTCCCATACTCGATCCCTAACGGCGTAGTCAGCGACCAGGGCGTATAGGAATCCTGGCGATACACTTCGTAACCCGTGGCGTTAGTGGCGGCGTTCCACGTCACGATCACCTGGTTTTCATCCGTGCCATCGGTGGCATTGACGTTCAACGGCACAGGCGGCACCGTGCCGCCGATATCAGGATCGCTGAAGTCGGCGCTTATACCATAGGCGTTCTTGGACCGCACCCAGTAATAATAGCCGATGCCGCGCTCGATAATCAGGTCGTAATAATTTGTCGAGGCTGTTTCGTATAGATTGGACGCCGTAGCCGAATCATTTGTCACGTTGCGATAGATGAGGTAACTCGTGGCCGCGGATTCATTCGACCACGACACAATGATTTTGGTGTGGTAATCGCCTTTCGATGCGGTAACCGCCTGCGGCGGCGGCAGAAGGCGATAACCATTAGTCGAAACACTGAATTCACTCATACCGTATTCATTGGTAGCGCGAATCCAGTAATAGTAAACCTGGAAGGGCGTGGAGTTCACGTCGTTATAGTTCGTCCCATTGGTAACCGCCAAATAATTGAAGCCGGCGGGAATGCCATTGCTCGTGTTGCGATATACCGCGTAATTGGTGGCGTAATCCGAGGCGTTCCAGGCGACAGCCACTGCCGGGAAGTAGTTCGTGCTGGCCGTGATATTAGTGGGGCACTGGGGCGGCGTGCCGCCATTGGTGCCGACGCTGAAGTCGCTGATGCCGGCCGCCCCATTGCCGGCCTTTACCCAGTAATAATAAGTCAAGCCGCGGGTAAATGTCGTGTTCGTAAAGCCCGTAATGTTCGTGGTCGTCAACAGGACTGCGGTATTGGTGGCATTGGTCTGACTGTGCCAGAGGTAATACATGTTCGCATTCGATGAGGCGTTCCACGTGATGACGATTTCATTGGTAGGATTCCCCTGGCTGGCGATCACATTCGTCGGCGGCAAAGGCGGCACGCCGCTTGAAGACGAATCGCTGAAATCGCTCATGGCCACCGGCGTCGCCACCCGGACCCCGTAATAATAAATCATGCCCGGCGAAATGTTGGTATCCACGCAATTGGTCGTCAGCAGGGTATTGATTAACGCATTCGTGCCCGGTTCGTTCGTACCGCGCCACAGTTCGTAATAATCGGCATTGGGATCCCCGCTCCAGCTCACGTTCAGATAGTCGCCGGTGGGAGACGCCGTCAGGCCCGTGGGCTTGAGAATCCGGGCCGCATCGAACGCGGCGTTGCCGGTGCGCAGGACATCGTGCCGGGCGGTGGGCCAATTGGTCCGGGCCGTTGGCGCCGGTCCGAAAATCGCGTAAAGATATTTTTCGTCCGTCATGTATATCGTACCGTCGCGCTGAATCAGGGGTGAATTATAAAACACATACTCATTACATGGTAAGACCCAATTGGTTGTTCCATTGGGATTGAACGAACACAGGCCATTGGTGTATGACCCAACAACAATAAAGCCGCCGCTATCAATCGCCGGTGATGATTTTATTGCGCCGTCCGTAACCCATACTTTACCCGTTGTGCCATCGGGATAGAACTCGTAGAGATTGCTCCCGCCACCGACATAAATCATGCCATTGGATCCAATCGTGGGCGCCACATAAACCGGCCCGGCGGTCGCCCAAGCTTGCGTGGAACCGGGATTGGTCGGATCAAAGCAGAGCAGTTCATTGCCATTGCCGATATAGATGCGCCCGTCTGGGCCAATGGCTGGCGAAGCTGAATACGTGACATTGGGCATGGACCAGGATTGTATTTCGTTCCCATTTGTCTGGTTCAAGATGTAAAGCCAGGCCGCGTTCGCGCTGGCCGCTATGATCGTGCCGTTGGAGGCAATGGCCAAAGACGCATACACACTGGAGGCCAGCGTATTAGTCCATAAGCCAACTCCGTTGGTCCCGTCATCGCGTACAGCGTAAATTTTACTGCTCAAGGTGCCGAAATAAATGGTGCCATTACTACCGATCGCCGGTGAACTTTCAAAAGCCTTCCCACTGCCGCTGAAAGTCCAATTGACACCACCCGTGGGACTGATCGCCTGCAGGGCCCCCGAGTCCGTCGTTATATAAATGGTCCCATTGGTCGCGATGGCGGGCGTACAGCCCAAGCCGGTAACATCATCCAATGCACTATTCACCAGTAGGCCCGTGGCACTGCATTTCCAGCGCTGGCGCCCTTGCGCATCAAAAGCATAGAGGTTGGAGCCGGCCCCGCAATAAACGGTCCCATCCCAACCCAAGCTCGGCGAGCCGGCCATATTAGTTAGAGCCACCTGCCATTTGAGTGAGCCGTAGGCCAGGCCGGAACCCAGCTTGGTCACAAATCCGTAATCGTTTGTCTGGCCGGTGCGGTCGTTATCGTAAGCGCGCAGTGTCGCGGGGAAGTTAGTGGAAGCCGTGGCACCGGCCACGAACAGGGAAAAGCTATCGGCCTGCAGTGCCATGGCGTAAGCGCTGTCGTTGGTTGCGCCACCCAGGTAGGTCGAGGCCTGCAACGTGTCGCCGGTGCCAAAATATGAAATAAACGCATCACGCCCGCCGTTGGCGGTGGTATCGTAGGCATTAGCCGTGACGGGGAAATTTGAGGAAGTCGTCCAGCCGGCCACATAAATCCGGAGCGAATTGGTCGAGGCCGCGGCAAGCACTGCCGTGGCCTCGTCATCGTCCGTGCCGCCCAAATAGGTGGAGGCCAGGATATTAGTGAGCGCCAGATCCAGCCGGGTCAGAAACGCGTCCTTCCCGCCCATTAACCGGTTGGTGTAGCCGGTGGCCAGCACGTTGTTGGTCGGGTTCTGGGGATAGTTGGTGGAGGTCGTGTAGCCCACCACGCACACGATGTTGGTGAACGGCGCCACGGCAATTCCATTGGCCACCTCGTTGCTCGTACCGCCCAGGAACGTGGAAGCATTCAGATTGGTCAGGGCAATAGACAATCTGGCCACAAAGACGTCGCGGACGCCGCCGCAGTACGTCCGGACAGCCCCGTTGGTCATAGGGAAATTGGTCGAGGTCGTATAGCCCGCCACATAGACAAAATTATTCGTGTCAAGGGCTATGCCGTAGGCGCCGTCATCATTCGTGCCGCCCAGATAAGTGGACGCAAGGTTGGCGCTCAGATTCGTATTGAACCGAATCACAAACGCGTCGTTCGAGCGCACTGAGCCCGACAGGTTGGTCTGGAACGAAGTGGTCCCGAATGTGTTAGCGATCGGGAAATTGGTCGAGGAGGTCAGGCCGGCCACGAACACGTCCTGCGTCGGCCCCGCGCGCAGCGCCAGGGCATAGGCCATATCCACATTCGTCCCGCCCAGGTAGGTCGAGGCCGTCAGCGTCGTTAAATTGCTGTTGAGGACCGACACGAAAGCGTCATAGTCGCCGCCCCGGTAGGTATCATAGAGCGCATTCGTTATGGGAAAATTAGTCGAGGCCGTGTAGCCCGCCACGTAGACGTAGCCGTTATTGGAATTGATGGCCATGGCCATGATTTTATCTTCGTCCACACCGCCCAGGTAGGTGGCGGCCAGCAGGTTGGTGAGCTGGGGATCGAACTTGGCAATAAAGCCGTCGTAGCTTCCACCGTTATAAGAGTTTGTATCGTAGCTGTTGGTGGTGGGAAAATCCGTGGAGGCCGTGTAGCCCGCCACGAGTACATTGGTCTGACTATCCAGGGCCATGGCGCTGATGACATTGCTGCTCGATCCGCCGATAAACGTGGAGGCCAACAGAGGATCAATCACCAGCGGACGAGCGGCATCGAACGCGCCCACGCAAAAACCGACCTGGTCGCCCTCCAGCGCGTAAGCCACGCTCACGCTTTGACGTTCCCCGGCCGCGCCCCTCTGGTAGGCCACCGGCGCCGTGAAACGCACGGGGCCCAAGGCGGTGCGCGCTTCCAGCTCGCCTGCGGGCGTAATGCGCACGTCCTCGGCGCCGGCCAGGCGCAGGGCAATCCGGGCGGGGTCCGCGCCGGGCGCGACGGTGAAAATCTTTTCGACGTTGTCGCCGGTGGCACGCACTTCCAGCGCAACGCCTTCATAAATATCGCCGAACTGCACCCCGGTAAATGAGGGAATATTGGCCTTCCAACGGCAGGGATCGTTGCCAATGAACGAATTGATCACGGCCCCGGAGCGCTCCGCACCCGTCGGCAACGCCGTCAGGTCGGCATCCACCAGCGTCTCGCGAATGACCGCCGTCCGGCTGACCTCTGACCTCTGACCGCTGACCGCTTCTGCCTTCGGCAACGCATAGATTATCTCGCCCTCAGCCGTCACATAGACCGTGCCGCCGAAGGTGCGGGCATAGAACAGTACCTGGGGATCGGCGATCTGCCCCTGGTTTTGTATGAAGGGCACGCTCAAAGGAATTGCCGATTTTCGATTGCCGATTTCTGATTGAGATCCGATAGGAGGAATTGCGGACCCCGCCTTTGGCGGGGCAAGTTGCGGACCCCGCTCTGAGCGGGGTAAACTTGCCTGCCACGCGCTGCGCGTGGTCCCGCGTTGCGCGGGATTGTTGATTGCGGATTGCCTGCCCGGAGCCGCGCTCGCAATCAAGGCAAATCCGAGCGTGCCGGCCAGCACGACCAGCACGAATAGAAAACCATGCTTTATTATGGAAGCCATGTAACTTCTCAGATTCACGGTTCAAGGGTTCAAGGGTTCAAGGGTTCAAGGAAATATGGAATTAAGAATGCAGAGTTTTTTCAACCTGAGTCGGACATTCTGCCTTCTACATTTCTTCATCCAACCGTTGAACCGTGAACCAGTACACCCACCAACTTGAGTAATCTATTAGTTGTAGAATACATAATGGCGCAATTCATGTCGAGCGCTGTTTGATATTTTTTTGGGCATCCTTTTCGTGTATTTCGGTAAAAAAACCTTATTCGCTTTTCTTCTCTTTAAATGCCAAATCCATATTCCGGGCGGCGGCGACTTCATCTAACCGCCCCACGGTTGTCGTTACGGGCGCGGCATGCAATGCCGCGGGATTGGCGCGGGCCGTTTGCGCCAGCTCACGCATGGCCTGGATGAACGCATCCAGCGTTTCGCGGGTTTCCGTTTCCGTAGGTTCGATCATCATGGCCTCCGGCACAATCAGCGGAAAATAGACCGTGGGCGGATGGAACCCGCGATCAATCAGCCCCTTGGCAATATCCATGGCCCGCACCCCGCCGGCGACTAACGACTTGGCGCTCAGCACGCACTCGTGCATGCAATGATCGCTGACGGCCGGGAAAATATCCTTCAACTTGCTCAGGACATAATTGGCATTGAGCACCGCGTGGTCGCTGACTGCACGCAGACCCTCGCGGCCCAGGAGGAGCAGGTAGGCATAGGTGCGCACCAGCACGCCAAAATTGCCGTAGAACGGCGCAACGTAACCGATGCTCTTGGGATAATCATAATCCAGGCTGAAGGTGCCGTCCCTGGTCTTGACCACCCGCGAAATCGGCAGGAACGGACGCAGGCGTTCCACGACGCCCACCGGCCCGGCGCCGGGCCCGCCCCCGCCGTGCGGCGAGGCAAAGCTCTTGTGCGGATTCAGGTGGCAGACATCGAAGCCCATCTCCGCGGGCTTGCAGCGCCCCATGATGGCGTTAAAATTGGCGCCATCGTAATACATGAGCCCATCCACGGCGTGAATCAAGTCGGCGATCCGGCGCACATCGGGCTCAAAAAGCCCCAGGGTGTTGGGATTAGTCATCATCATGCCGGCCGTCTCGGCATTAATAAATCCCTTCAATTTTTCCACATCCACCGTGCCTTGCGCCGTAGATGGCGCCGCCACCACCTGGAATCCGGCCAGCGCGGCGCTGGCCGGATTGGTGCCATGCGCGGAATCTGGAATCAGAATATGTTTTTTGGTATTGCCACGGTCGCGGTGATAGGCCGCGATCAACATGGCGCCGGTCAATTCACCATGCGCGCCCGCCAGCGGCTGGAGCGTAAATTCCGCCATCCCGGCAAGCTCGGCCAGCAGTCGTTCGGTTTCGTAAAGCAGGCGCAGGGCGCCCTGGGTCAACTGCCCGCCACCCCGCAGTTGCGGCCAGAGCGGATGAATCCCGACGAAACCGGGATGTTGGGCCACCACTTCGCAAGCCTTGGGATTATATTTCATGGTGCAGGAGCCGAGCGGGTAAAACTGGGTATCCACCGAAAAGTTGAGCCGCGACAGATTGGTGAAATGCCGCACCACTTCGATTTCAGGCACCTCCGGCAATTCCGCCGGCCGCGCGCGCAGGAGCCGTTTCTGGATCAGCTCCCGTCCCGGCACGGTGCGGCGCGGTGCACGCACCGCCCGCCGCCCCGCCACGCTTTTTTCGTAAATAAGTTTCATAATTTGTAACTATTCACCACCGGATGGCACGGATAAAAACGAAGCCATATAAATGATTAATAAAATATGGTTTTCCTTCTATCAGTGTTATCCGTGATATCCGTGGTAAAAATGTCTTTAGTTGTGTGTCGTCTGGCGCCCTCTTCAGTCTTCTCCGCTCTCTCATTCGACGTTGGGCGTTCGATGTTGGATGTTCGATGTTTGCTTATTCAGTATTCAGCAGAGCGCCGCTTCCAGCGCGGCGGCCAGGCAGTCAATTTCCTCCTTGGTGCGCTTCTCAGTGAAGGCCACCAGCAGGACCGACTCCATCCCGCGGTAATAGCGTCCTGCCGGGAACCCGGCGGCAATGCCCTTGTCAATCAGCGTGCTGATCACATCCGCCGCGTTGGCGGGAAGGGAAAGCGCAAACTCGTTAAAAAAATTGGAGTGGAAGGCCGGCTTGACGCCGGGAATGGCCGTCAACTTCTGCCAGCCGTAGGAGGCGTTGGCCGCGCACAGTTCGGCGACCTCCACCAGGCCGGTTTTGCCCATGAGGCTCAGGTAAATGAGCGCGCGCAAGGCGCACAAGGCCTCGGCCGTGCAGATATTGGAGGTAGCTTTCTCGCGGCGGATATGCTGTTCGCGCGCCTGGAGCGTCAGCACAAAGCCGCGCCGCCCCTGGGCATCATGTGTGGCGCCGACTAAGCGGCCGGGCATTTTATGCGCGTAAAGCTTGCGCGTGGTCATGAAACCCAGGTACGCTCCACCGAAGGAAAGCGGCAGGCCCAGGCTCTGGCCTTCGCCGGTGACGATATCCGCGCCCATGGCGCCGGGCGTCTTGACAATGCCCAGGGCCAGGGGATACACGGACACGATTCCCAACGCACCGGAGCGGTGGGCCGCCGCAATGAGGTCGCTCAAATCATCCAGGCACCCGAAAAAATTTGGGTTTTGCACAATGACCGCCGCGACGTCGCGGGTTAATTGCGCCTGGAAGGCGGCGCGATCGGTCAGGCCATCGCGCAGAGGGATCTCCACAAACTCAAACGCCAGGTTGGCCGAATAGCATTTCAGCATCGTCCGGTAAATCGGGTTGACGCCCTCGTCAATCAGGACGCGGCGGCGGCGCGTGATACGGAAGGCCATCATCGTGGCCTCGAAGAGCGCCGTGCCGCCGTCGTAAAGCGAGGCATTGGCAACCTCCATCTCCGTCAGCCGCGTCATGGCGGTCTGAAATTCATAGATGGCCTGCAGGGTGCCTTGCGCAACTTCCGGCTGATAGGGCGTGTAGGCCGTGTAGAACTCGGCGCGCCCGGCCAGGGCATCCACGGCGGCCGGGATAAAATGATCATAAAACCCGCCGCCACAGAAATTCACCAGGTTGCGCGCATTCGCGTCCGCCAATTCCGCGAGCCGCCGGGTCATTTCCATTTCCGAGAGGCCTGCCGGCAGGCGGAAGGCGTCCGTCTGCAGGTCCGGCGGAATCGCCGCGAACAATTCATCAACTCCCGCCAGCCCCAGCGTCGCCAGCATCGCGGAATCATCGGCGGGGCTATTGGCCTGAAATGCTTGTGTTTGGGTCATAATCGTGGCAACCATAACTCAGGTGTTCAGTGTTCAGTGTTCAGTGTTCGGAGTTCGGTATTCGGTATCGGACGGATTGGACGGATGTTTCCTGTCCGCCGACACCGACCGACCGCTGACCTCTGTCTTCAGTCTTCTCCGGCCCACCCTCCGTCGTCTGGCGTCTGTCCTCCGTCATCAGGAACGCGCTGTTCCTTTTTTATACAGCGGCAGGGCCTCCACCCGGGCGCTCAACGATTTCCCACGGACCGTAATGGTCAGCACCTCGCCCGGGCGGCTCACGGCCTGGTCAACGTACGCCAGCGCCACGGCCACGTTCAGGCTGGGCGCAAACAGGCCACTCGTCACTTCCCCCACTCCAACCCCATCTTTCATCACCAAATCACCCGCGCGCCCCGCCATGCGGCCTTCCAACAAAAGGCCCACCAGTACCCGGTAGGCTCCGGTTTCCAGTTCGCGCCGCACCGCTTCCCGTCCGATAAACGGCTTGGCCATGTCCAGGAACCGCCCCCGGCTGACGCCCGTCGGCCGCCACTCACGGCGCAATTCGTGGCCATACAGGGGATAACCCATTTCCACGCGCAAGGTGTCACGTGCGCCCAGGCCGGCGGGCAGAATCTGACCGGACTTCAGCAGGAGGTTCCAGAAGCGGGGGACTTCGTTCGCGGGCACATAAAGCTCATAGCCAAATTCACCGGTATAGCCGGTGCGGCTCAAAAGGCACGGTGTATCCTGGATCGTCAGTTCCTGAAAGTGAAAATAGCCCAAAAGCGGCAGGACCTGACCTAACGCCGCTTCCACACTCAAGCGGGCGCAAGATCCCTGGATATCAAGCTTGGCCATGGCCGGTGAAAGATCCGTGAAAGTCGTACGCGGCGAAAGGTGCGCCCGAATCCAATTCCGGTCGCCGGCCAATGTGCCGGCGTTAACCACCAGCCAGAACCGGTCGGCACCCAAGCGAAAACAGATGACGTCATCCTGCACGCCGCCATCTTCCGCCAGCAGGTAGCCATAGGCGCAGGCACCGGGTTTCAGTGCGGCCACGGATAAGGTCACCAGCCGTTCCAAGTCCGCTTCGGCGGTCGCGCCCTTGATTTCGAATTCGCCCATGTGGCAGATATCGAAGACCGACGCATGCGCACGGGTCCAGAGGTGTTCGGGAATAATGCCGCGATAGACGAGCGGCATCTCCCATCCCGCGAACGGGACCATCCGGGCGCCCAAGGCTACGTGGTCGTTATGAAGCGGTGTTTGCATGGCATAGTCGAGTGTGACCCGCTCGCTGCTCGAACAAAATTGGATATTGTAGAACACTGATCGCCGCGTGGCAAGCAAAATGAGGCCCTGGTTTTTCGAAAA
>VSJD01000191.1 GCA_008636095.1 Kiritimatiellota bacterium
GGAACCATCGGGAGCAGGCGGCCACGTTACATACAGGCATACGGGGTGTTTAGCCCCACGTGGGTGATGTCCGCCGGCGCTCAGACACTGAATCGGAGAGCAACTCCATTGCAATCCTCGAGCGTCTCCCGTGTCGCCCCAGTGAGTGTTTTCACTTTCACCCACTGGCCGTATACGATGCTCCCTTGGTTCCATTTTTTCCACTCTTTTTTGAACCCAAGAGACCACATTACCGACACTGATTTCACAGATGCGATCGAAGAAAATATTCTTGTCTTCCCTATCCGTGTCATCCGTGGTAAATAATTGATTTAATTCCATATTCTTCATTTCTTCAGGCGTCCGGCGAGTACCTCATCCACCAGGCCGTAGTTTTTGGCCTCCTCGGGTGACATGAAGAAATCCCGGTCCGTATCCTTGGCAACCATCTCGATTGATTTGCCGGTATGCTTGGCCAGGATGCCGTTAAGGATATCACGAATCCGCAGAATTTCCTGGGCCTGGATGCTGATATCGGAGGCTGCCCCCTGCACCCCGCCCCAGGGCTGATGCATCATGATCCGCGCATGCGGCAGGGAAAATCGCTTGCCGGGCGTCCCGGCCGCCAGCAGGATGGATCCCATGCTGGCCGCCTGGCCCACGCAATAAGTGGCAACATCGCACTTGAGAAACTGGATGGTGTCATAAATGGCCATGCCCGCCGTTACCGAACCGCCGGGCGAATTGATGTATAAGCTGATTTCCTTGTTGGCGTCTTCCGCCTGCAGGAACAGCATCTGGGCCACGATGAGACTGCTGGCTTCGTCACCAATTGCGCTGCCCAGGAAAATGATCCGGTCCTTCAACAGCCGCGAATAGATATCATAGGCGCGTTCGCCACGCCCGGTTTGCTCCACCACCATCGGCACTAACATCTGGTTCTTACTGCCCATAATAAACCCCCATTTTGATTTTCGATTTGCGATTTCCGATTGTCGATTGCCAAACTCTAATTTTAAATTTCAAATAGAAACAGCAATATAATTTTCCTATCCAACCATCCTATCCATCGCAATCAGCCTTGCAACCGGGACGCAAATTATCATTCCCCGTTTTCAATCGGCAATCGGCAATCGAAAATCGGAAATTCCGTTAGTGTCCGACCAGCCGGCTGAAAAAGCCCTCTTCGTTCAGCTTGGCATTGGCCAATAGAAAATCGAGGGTCTTGTCCATGCGAACCTGGTGCCGGATGGAATCCAGCTCCTTCTTTTCCTCCAGTTCCTTGCGCAGTTCGGCGCCCGGCATGCGATAGCGCTCAGCAAGGATCTCAATGGACCGGTCCACCTCCGCATCTTCCACTGTGATTTTTTCTTCCTCCGCGATACGGTGCAGAATGTACCCGACCTTGACTTTTTCCGCGGCCGTGTTCGTCGCCGCCGTCAATAGGTCCGCCCTTTTTGCTTCCACCTGCTCCCGGGAGACGCCCCGCGTCAAGTTCTGACGGACCAGGGACGCGAACAGATTACGGGCCTCTTCCTGCACAAGCGTTTCGGGCAGATCCAGCGCGGTTTTGGCCAGCAGGTGCCGGACAATTTCTTCCTTAAGCCGCTCCTTTTCGGAGCGCTTGGCTTCGTCCTGCAATGATTCTTTCAGCTTGCCCCGCAGGTCGGCCTCGGATTCCACTCCGGCTTTTTTCAGAAGTTCCGCATCCAGCGCCGGACGCTTTTTTTCGCGGATCGCCTTGACCTGCACCTGGTAGACGGCCGTCTTACCGGTCAATTCCTGGACTTTGAAATCGGCCGGGAAAGTGACGGTAATCTCTTTATGAGCGCCGACGGAAAGATCCAGGAGCCCCGTATCGAACCCGGGCAGGAAGGCGTTTTCATCCGCCATGACCCAGAAGTCCTTCCCCTGCCCCAGTCCGGTGACATGCTTGCCCAGTGCAGCCAGGGGTTTTCCATCAAACCGGCCTTCGTAATCAACCTGCACCAGATCGCCCTTGCGGACGGCGCGACCCTCCACCGCCTCGAATTGCGACAGGCGCTCGAGCCACGCATCCAGCGCTTTCTGGACGGCATCCTCGGACACGTCAACCGGGTTCTCCTTGAGGCCGATCCCCTTGTATTTCGGCAACTTAAACTCGGGCGCCACATCCAGCGTGACCTTGTAGGTCATGGGCTCATTACGTTTCAACGTAACGTTTAAATCCAAAACGGCCAGGGGGTCCAGCGGCGCCTGCTTCAACGCCTCCGGGTATGTTCGCGCGACCAGGGCATTCTGCACGTCCTCGTCAATTTCCTTGGCGTACCGGTGCTCAACCAGCGCCTGCGGCGCCCGGCCCGGCCGGAAGCCCGGCACACGCGCCATTTTAACAAACGCGGCAATCACGGTTTTATATTCTGCCGCCACGGTATCCACCGGCACATCCACGTGCAGTATTTTACGGCACGGCCCCGCCTTTTCCACTTTTACCTTCATGAAAACCGTACTCCAAACTATTGATTAAGATTGACCGAATTAGATGCTCCCGAAAACGAAGCTGTATTAAATCACTAAATCACTCAATCACTCAACCACTAAATTAGGCAAGCGTTCACGGAACGCTGAAATTGGAAAAATGCGATGTGCTAATTATGGCAGATTGCTCGTCTTTCGCCGAAATTTCTAATTTCCAGTTTCCAATTTCAAGCCGTGACGGCTACGTCATTCCTTCATGGTCATCAAAAACTCGGCATTACTCTTGGTCTTTTTCAGTTTGCTGACCACCAGCTCCATGGTTTCCACCGGGGGAACCCCGTTCAAGGCCTTGCGCAGAATCCAGGTCTTGTTCAGCTCGTCCGGATGCAGCAGCAACTCCTCCTTGCGCGTCCCGGATTTTTCGATATTGATGGCCGGGAAGACACGCTTGTCCACGAGATGCCGGTCCAAACTCAGTTCCATGTTGCCTGTGCCCTTGAATTCCTCGAAAATCACCTCGTCCATGCGACTACCGGTGTCCACCAGGGCTGTGGCAATGATAGTCAGGCTTCCGCCTTCCTCAATGTTGCGGGCGGCGCCGAAGAACCGCTTGGGCTTATGCAGGGCATTGGAATCCACGCCGCCGGACAGGATCTTGCCGCTGTGCGGTTCCATCGTATTGTAGGCCCGCGCCAGGCGCGTGATACTGTCCAGCAGGATGACGACATCCCGCCCGCATTCCACCATGCGCTTGGCCATCTCGATGACCATCTCCGCCACCTGGATGTGCCGCTCCGGCGGTTCATCGAAGGTGGAGCTCAACACGTGGGCGCTCGTATGCCGCTCCATGTCGGTCACTTCCTCCGGTCGCTCGTCAATCAGCATGACGATAAGGTACACATCGGGATGATTCTTGGAAATACTGTTGGCGATTTTTTGCAGGAGTACCGTTTTACCGGTGCGCGGCGGCGCCACGATCACGCCACGCTGGCCCATGCCGATGGGCGTAAAGATATCCATGACGCGCATGGAAACCTCTTCCTGTTCCCGCTCCAGGATAAACCGCCGGTCGGGAAAGAGCGGCGTCAGATTTTCAAAGGGAATCTTGCGCCGGCTTCTTTCAGGATCACCGTCGTTCACCTTATCCACGCGCAGCAGCGCGAAAAAGCGTTCCTTATCCTTGGGCGAGCGGATTTCGCCTTCCACCGTGTCACCGGTTCGCAGGGCAAAGCGCCGGATCTGCGACGGCGAAACGTAAATGTCTTCCGGGCATGGCAGGTAGTTGTAATTCGGCGAGCGCAGGAAGCCGAACCCGTCCGGCAGGATCTCGATGACGCCTTTGCCGAAAATCGTGCCACGGAAGTTGGCATTGGCCTTGAGGATTTCGAAGATCAACTCGTGCTTGCGCAAGGCGCCCAGGTCCACCAGGCCGTAGTGGGCCGCCAACTCGTTGAGCTCAGGTACGGATTTCTGCTGGAGCTCCGAGAGATGCAGGATCTTTTCCTTGCCCCGCCCGGCGGATGCAGCCGGCGCGCTCGCCGGGGCTGCCCCGGCATGATTCGGCGTGTTGCCGTTCGATATGTTCCCGTTCGGCCCGCCTGGATCCGCCGCCGACGCGATTACGGGCGCCGACCCGGCCACGGGCGCCGACCCGGCCACGGGTGCCGACCCGGTGGGATGGTCCGGCGCATTGCCCGGAGCACTATCATGACCATGCCGGACCGGCGGCACGGCACCATTTTCCATGTAAATTTTAGACATTGCCGGCCGCCCTCGCGGATGGCGCGGGGAATGTCCCGTGCTCCGGGATTTGTTTTCATTCATGTTCCGTTTATCTTCCATCGCTGTTCTCCACATGTATTCCGATATGTTGCATAACTTGGACGGTTTGCCGTTGCGCACACATTTGTGTGCCCGCATTAAAAACCACATAATCCGCGCGTTTCATTTTTTCCTCCACCGGCCACTGGGCCGCCATCCGATCGTGTGCCTCCTTTTCTGTAAATCCTTTAGAGCGCAAGCGTTTCCGCTGCAGTGCAATCGGCGCGCCGACGCAAATCACCAGATCCCAGGCCGCCTCCCAGGCCGTCTCATAGAGCAGGGGAATAATGGCCGCCACACCTCCACGCCACACCTGAACGGAATTTATGATTTCTGATTTCTGATTTCTGATTTCTGATTTCTGATCGCTGATCGCTGCAACTGGTTGCAGGCGGGCCTCTTCCCGCCGCGCGAGGACCCACGCCTCGATGGCGCCTTGCGCCGCCGGATGCAGGAGGGCGTTCAACCGGCCCAGCGCCGCCGCATCGTCAAACACGCGCCGCCCCAATACCGCGCGGTCAATACTACCATCCGACGCAAGAATCTCGCGGCCAAAGGCGGCCACGATCCGCGGAAACAACGGCGTACCTGCGCGCATAAGGTCATGGCACACCGTATCCGCCTCGATGACCGCAACACCCAGCGCTTCCAGGTACGCGCCCACCAGGCTTTTCCCACAGGCAATTCCGCCCGTGACACAAATCCGCAACCAGGGGGCGGGGGCTTCGGTTGATGCGTTAGCTGTCATAATCCAACGCGGGCTCTACCCGCAACCCAAACAAAACAAACCTCACCACAGAGTTACACGGAGGCACAGAGAGACTTCTCCTCACGTGTTCTCTTCCGACCAATCGTTGCGTGCATTTTGCGCAGGGCGCAACGCCCTGCGCAAAATGCACGCAACACTCTGTGTGGAGATGGAATGAGATCGAGGAGACGGATCACGCTCCGTGCCTCCGTGTCTCTGTGGTGAATCCCTTCTTGCTTTTACATTTTCTTGTTTTTTATAGCGGTTCCTGATGTATCAGGTATTAAAGCCCGCAAACCAAGTATGGGAGTATCTGCGTATGGGTGCATGGAATTGCAAGAAACTCTTTTACTCCCATACACCCAAACTCCCATACACCCAAACTTTACCGCAACCGCAGGAGGACCTGCATGGCATTCGTATTCTGCGGGTCGTACATCAGGGCCTGCGTCGCTTTGTTTTCCGCATCCGGCCTTCGGCCATGGCGCAAGGCTTGCACGGCCTCCGCCGCCAGGCGCCCTGCGGCTTGCTCATCGGCGCGCGTGATAACACGGAACACACGGTACTTGGCATTCCCCCACAAAAACCTGAAATAGCGGCCCTGCTCGGGACGTTTTTCAAACAGCCGCGCGGCGGCCGACGGCGGCGGATTCAACGCGTTCACGCAATACCGCATTTGGGATTCCGGCTGAATATCGGCAAACTCACCCAGCGCGTACACGTAATACGGAACGCCAAAGGGTTCCATCCACGCGCGAAAACCATCCTCGTTGGATTTGAATAGCGCTTCCCCGTAGGTGCGCACCCGTTCCCGGATGCCTGGCGATTCGAATTTAGGGTGCAGAACGATGGGGCAATTTGCATAGGTCAGCAAAAAAGAACTTAATCCAAAATTGGCCAGTACCCGCTCGCCGGCCGTATTGGCCCGCAGCCATCGGCAGAGTTCCCGCTTTTCGTTCAAATAGACCGGCACACTGCCCCAGCGCGCGGGGTTGTTCATAACATGCGCGGCTTCCACGCCCACCCCGGCCAGCAACAGCACCAGGATCAGCCAGCGGGTAAAACTACGCTTGACGGACACCCAGTAACCCAACCATCCGAGCAGGGCGGCAAACCCCAGGATCAAGAACACATGGAACCGCACGAAAAATACAAAGGCCAGAAGCGAGATGACCGTGTAACCCAGTAGTTGATTGATTTCGGGATCTGGATGCGCTCGCGTATGAAAAAAAGCGATGGCGCCTGCTAATACAGACAGGCAGAGTGTTACAGGAAACAGGTTGGCTGTCAACAGTAAAGTTGCAGAATTTAAGGGCGCCGTCCAGAGTATGCGCTGGTCAAAGGTCAGGAGCGCGGGATCGGCAGGCTTATGGTTAAGGAATCGGAGCTTGGCCCAGAGCAGTTCGATAAAATGGCTGTATGTTTCACCGTATTGCTGGATCCAGAACGTACCCACAATAAGCGGTAACAGGGCCACCAGCGCCAGTACAAGCGTATGCCGGACACAGCGCTGACCCATCTCGTTTTTCTCCGGGAGGGGATCATTAATCAGGCCCCGCAGCGGGGCAACTTTAACACCGGGCGGTGTGGGCACCGGGCCTACAATATTTGTAGGCCGGGTCCCCTGACCCGGCGGAATTGTCCACCATAGGCGGATCCGCCAATGGCGGAAAATTCCTATGCATTGCAACAGCCGCTCAGCGCCCAGGCCCAACGCCACGCCATAGGCCAACAACATGGCAAACGAACCTGCAAACGCGTGTGCGCGCAGGTAAGGGTTCAGCAATCCGGCACCGGCCAGTGCCAGCAAAATCAGCCACCACGCCAGGCAGGCGCAGTGATCCCGGAAATACCTTCCGGCCACGAACCGGACGTAAGACCAAATCCCCCAGAGGATGACGTAATACTGAATCATGTCCCAGGTCGACACGGCGCACGCAAGCATCAGGGCGGAAAGCAGGGACGCAATGAAAAAGGCAGTGTTCGGTGTTCGGTGTTCGGTGTTTGGTCCGGCGCTCGCCCCGCGTAGCTCCTTGAGCGTAGTGGGGTCTGTCGTCCCGCCTTCGCCCAAAGGGCTACGGTGGGCAGGCTGTCGTCCGCCGTCCGTCTTCAGACATTCGGCGTTAGATGTTCGATGTTCGATGTTTGCTTTTCCGATCCTATTCGCCAGCGCGCCCAGGGCCCAGTGAGCGATAAGGAACGGCAAAGCAAAATTTTCGTGCTGGAGTTCCTGGCCGGTGGAGCGCATGACAGCGGCCAGTGCCACGGCATAATACGCGCCGGCAATTCCCGCCGCCCAGACGGAACGCGTCCACGCCCACAGCCACAGGCTCATCAGTGGAATACCCAGGCAGAACCAGGCGGCGGCGATCCAGCGCACGCGATCATCCAGCGGCATCGGCCGGGGAAACAGGCGGGCCGCCGCGGCATAGACATATTCCGCGCCCAGGGTATAGGTCGCGCGCACCACGACGCCTTCCGGCGCCTGGACGGCTTTATCGAGGCGGGGAATATGCCCGTTTTCAAAGAGCATGCGGACGTACCGGAATTCCAACGCACTTTCCAGGTTGAACGGCAAGGGCCGGCCATACTGCTCGAACTGGGCTTCAAGCACCACGCGCCGAATGGCCAGCCCCGCGGCAAACAGCGCGACCAGTCCCAGCACGGCCAGCAAAATTCTAATATAGCGGGCAATCATGTTCGGCAGAACCTGGAAGAAGATTCACCACGGAGGCACGGAGGGCACGAAATATACAGGACACCGAGACTCGCAAACGCCCACCCCGGACGTTCGATGCGTCCGTGTCCGGTGCGTCCGTTTGCGCGCTGTTGATATTTGGAGTTCTCCGAATGGTACTATGGAATCTCTCGTCTTCCTCCCCAATACAGACCATTCCATCAAATCTGAGATTGGCGCACCGTCAATCTCAGATTTGATGGAACCTCCTCTTCTGTTTTGCTCCTCCGTGTCTCCGTGGTGAATTCCTGCTGATTTTACCCACAGATCCTGCGGAAGACCCATATTCAGAACAGCGTTGGCTCGCGCAGGGCTTTGGCCAGCGTATGAAACTCCATTTCCTCATAGAACGCCAGCAGGCGGCGCGCATCCGGCGGCCGCGCCTGCATGTCAGCCAGCGATGCTCCACAATCAATATCCGTCTGCAGGCGGAGCAAAGCCAAGTTGCGCGCGATCAGTTCGCGATGCTCCTGGAGTGTTCTCCGCGTCTTTTCCGGTTCAACGTCCTCCACATGGTCAAGCGCGTTGGCCAGGGACTGCCATTGCTGAAGCAGTTTCGCCGCCGTCTTGGCGCCGATACCCGGCACGCCGGAAATATTATCGGAACTGTCGCCGGTCAGCGCCAGCCAGTCCACCACCTGGTCCGGCCGGACGCCCATTTTGGCAAGTACTTCGCCCGCCCCCATTTTTTCGGCCACCTTGCCGGGCATTACGACGGTAATGGATGGGGTTACCATTTGCAGCAGATCTTTGTCGCTGGATGCCACCAGGACGTCCAGGCCCGCGGCTACCGCTTGGACCGCCACCGAGGCCACGACATCATCCGCTTCCTGGCCATCCAGGCGCACATGGGCAATCGCCGCGGCATCCAGCCAGGCGTCAATGACCGGCAACTGGGCGCGCAGTGCGGGCGGCATGACGGGCCGTTGGGCCTTATACGTGGACAGCAGCTTCAGCCGTTCGGCGGGCGCTCCGCCGTCAAAGACCACCAGCTTATGCGACGGCCGCCAGATTCGCTCCATCTGCATGATTGTTTTAATGAACCCATACACCGCATTGGTGGGCTGCCCGGCAGCCGTGGTTAGCCCCGTAATGGCATAAAACGC
Source organism: Kiritimatiellota bacterium (assembly GCA_008636095.1). Classification (GTDB taxonomy): domain Bacteria; phylum Verrucomicrobiota; class Kiritimatiellia; order JAAZAB01; family JAAZAB01; genus VSJD01. Next base: position 8,849 of record VSJD01000191.1, read on the forward strand.
GCGATAGGCAATGCCCAGCGCATCCACGAGTAAGAGAGAGGAGGCCATGCGATGAATTTTCGATTTGCGATTACCGATTTGCGATTTATCAGAGCGAGAAAAACGCAAGGAATAACGAAGATGATGTTCGCTGATGACAGGATGCCATAACGAGAATTGCCGACTTTGTTTAGGGCAATCGGAAATCGACAATCGTAAATCTAAAATTCCGCTCAGGGGTTTGCCTGGGGGGCAACGGCCGGCGCATTGCCGGCGCCCGTGGCGGTCGCAATAAGCTCCTTGTTGATCTTGTTGCCGGCCGGATCCACCAGGTTGGCCGTGACAAAGATCAATAGGTTGTATTTTCTGCTGTTGCTGGTCTTGCTCTGGAAAAGATAGCCCAACAGCGGGATGTCACCCAGGAAGGGGATTTTATCCAGCGTTGTGGTCTGCTTCTCCGAAATCATCCCGCCCATTACCACGGTCTGGCCATCCCAGATCGTAATGCTGGTGGTAATGTTGCGGCTTTTGAAAATCGGCTGGGGCATATTCATGAGTTCCGGCTCGCCCGTGGTCGGGTCAATTAACGTGGATCCGTAATTGATCCAGTTAGCGAGTTCACACACCTCGGGGATCATAACCAGGTCAATGGAAAATCCGTCCGGCCCCACCGTCGGCGTCACGTTCAGAGTCACACCCGTGTTGCGGGTTTGAAATGCCGCCGGCGTAACAAAGGCCTTGGATATCACGGCCTGACTACCACTGCCACTGCCCGAAACCTGGGGCGGCGTCAACTCAAACTCGGTCGGATAAATCAGCTCCTCGACCACCTTGATTTCGGCATTGGCCCCGCTCTTGGTGGTAACCTTGGGCGCCGAGAGCAGGTTGGCGCCGCTCTTCTGCTCCAGGGCGTGTAAAACCATGGTCACTTCCGGATTGGTAAGAATACTGGAAATTGAAAGAATGCCGGCCATAGTGCCGCCGGGAGTCGCCGCAATGCCGCTGGCACCCTGCCCCAGGTTGCGCAGGCCCTTGGAAAAGGTGTTCTGATTCATCTGGATCCGTTCCCGTCCCGCCAGCGGAATCGGGGCGCCGGCGCCGGCATTTTCGGCCAGCTCCCAGTTATCGGTCAACAGCCATTCGACGCCCAGCTCTTCCAAATCGTCTTGGGCAACTTCCACGAAGCGGGCCTCGATTTCCACCTGCACCGGCACGACGTTCAGGGAGGTCAGGATGCGCTCAAAGCTTTCCAGATTATCGGCCGTGTTTTTTGCAATCAGCAGGTTAAGACTCGGTTTATATACAATGGAAGTGCCTTCCGGGAAAGGCACGCCGGCATCCACAAAAAACTTTCTAACATCACCACGTTCCACGGTCGGCGCCGCGCCGCCCAGCTCCATCCCGCCTCCGCCGCTGCTACCGGCGGCGCCAATGATCGTTTCCGCAATGGAAGGCTGGACTTTATACGTGCGCGTAATCAGCTCGCCATAGACCACATCGCTCGGGGTAATGACCACCACGTTTTCCTCGATCCGATATTTCAGCCCTGTTACTTCCGTAATGTATTTAATGGCATCCATCAGGACGATGTTGCGCAAACTCAGGGTTACGGTGGGTAAATTGCCCTGTGTGACTACCGCCCCTCCCTCACCGTTCAATTCATCTTCATTGGATTGGACCGCCCCAGTCGGCGCCGTTTCCGCGGCGGCGCCGGCACGCTGAAGTTGCAGAATAAAGTTCACACCTTTTTCGCCCGGCGGCGAATCCTTGTCGTTAGCGATACTGACCTGATCCAAGTATTTAATGACGTCCACAATATTGGCCTGCCGAAACTCTAACTGCGGAATCACGATGCCGTTCAACTTATCCAGTAGACGGCGCTTGCCTCTGTCGGTGATGGTGGTTTCCTGAATTCTCGCCTCCGGACCGACTGTTTCGCGCTTCACCGGCGGGGTCCAGGTATCGCGCACCTGGGAAATCATGTCGGCCTGCTGGCGGTTCATCTGGTCGGTTTCCAGATTATACATTTTTTCGTAGACTTTTTTCAGCCAAGCGGCCGCCTCGTCGTTCTTTTCGTCAAGCACCAGCACATTTTTAAATTCACGCCGGGCTTTCTCGTACTCGCCAATGACATAATACTGCCGGCCGAGGTCAATTGATGTGCGGATCTGCTTGGCCCGATCCAAGTGCTCCGCAGAACGGCGCACGGGCACGGGCATGGCGGCGCGCTCAACTTTCCGGGTTTCGTCCTTCTTGATCTGTTCGCTAAGCCGGGCGGCCTTCTGATACGCCGGATAGTAACCTAACGCACGCCGGATGGCATCCTTGGCTTCCTGATATTTGCCATCCTTATAATAATTCAGGGCAATGCGGTATTCGCACTCGGCCTGACTTTGCATGGCTTTCTGCCGCGTCTCCACCGTATGCGGACGGACGGGCATCACGTTCATGGCCTGGTTGAAAGACTTCAAAGCGGCTTCAAATTCATTCCGACCCATCGCCTGGTAGGCCAGATCCAGGGCCTTCAACGCCTCCACTTCCTTAGCCTGCCGACGGACTTCTTCCTGGGCCGCAACGACTTCTTCCGGGGTAAGCATCTTATTGGTCACCGCTATGTCGGCGGCCGTTTCCGAAGGCTTTTCCGGAACGTCCCCGGCGCCGACCTCTGACTTCTGACCTCTGACTTCTGACTGCTGACTGCTGCCCCCCGCGGCCGCGCCCTTTTCGCGACTGAACAGGCGACTCCAGAACGATGCCTTCGGTTGTGGACTGGCGTCGTCTTTGGCAACCACCTCCGCCGCATTCCCCGAACTACGATCCAATTCAAAATCCGAGTTTTTTTCCGCGGCGGGCGTGGAGGTTGCAGGTTTTTCAA
>VSJD01000036.1 GCA_008636095.1 Kiritimatiellota bacterium
ATACCGTTTTTCATACTTTCTGCGACCGTAATCTCAAGCCCGCTTTCCGCAACCGCTATTCCATGCTCTTCATTGCCGAACAGTTGCGCACCGCTTTCGTTTTTGGCGATTGGGATCGCACCATTCCCACGCAATGATGCGCTGGCGCGCGGACTCTTGCCAATCCACACGAATACGAACCGCGGGATGGTCGTGGTGTGTTCCCCCGCGCCCAAATCAAGAAAATAGTGCCCGGCCAAGCTCGTGAATCTGCCACGCCAACGTCCGCGCCGTCCTACTTCTGGCTATGCCCTGTCAATTCGATCCGCTTTTAGCCCTCAGGATGCAAACTTTCGGAATTCTTGTATATCAAATACAGGGATTGACATCAATGTCAGGAATGCCTAAATTATCCCGCATGCGTAACTTTTTAGCCATCGTGTCGGTTGTTGTCGGACTTCTGCAGGCACTCGTATTGTGCCTGGTTGAGGGCCGCGCCTTCACGGTGGCCAACGGATGCGGATAACGGCATTTCGCCCGTTGTCAGGTTGTTCGAAACCCACCGTGAAAAAACGGTGGGTTTTTTTGTTGTCATCCGCTATAATGCGGGCTTATTGTGGGAGTGGGTTACTTTCCGCCATTGGCGGATATCCGCCTGCGGCGGAAAATAGGAGAAACGAATATGCGCACAGGAGTGGAATGTTTGATGGACGGATTGAAAAAGGCCGGCGTGCAGGTCATCTTTGGATTACCCGGCGGCTCCGTACTGGATATCTTTAACGGTCTGTATGATGCCCCGTTTAAGTTCGTTCTAACCCGCCATGAGCAGGGTGCCGCGCACATGGCCGATGGCTATGCCCGGGCAACCGGTCGGGTGGGGTGTTGCCTGGTGACATCCGGCCCCGGGGCCACCAACACCGTGACCGGCCTGGGTACGGCGTATATGGATTCAATCCCCCTCGTGTGTATTTCCGGCCAGGTGCCAACGCATATGATCGGCAACGATGCCTTTCAGGAGGCTGACACAACCGGCATTACGCGGCCGGTGACCAAGCACAATTATCTCGTGCGCAATGCGGATGATTTACCGCGCATTATTGCCGAGGCGTTCTATATAGCCGGCACCGGCAAGCCGGGCCCCGTGCTTGTGGATATTCCCAAGGACGTCCAGCGTGCCAGCACCAAGGCCCACACACCGGATTCCGTGAGCATCCGCGGTTATAACCCGACCACGGAAGGCCATCCCAAGCAGATTGCCCGGCTGGCGGAGGCGATCAACAAGGCCAAAAAGCCGCTCCTCTATGTGGGGGGCGGTGCGATTGCCGCAAATGCCGCCGAGGAGGTTACCCAGCTAGCGCGCAAGGCCAAAATCCCGGTTACGACGACATTGCTGGGATTGGGCGCCTTTCCCGAAACAGATTCACTGGCCCTGCGCATGCTCGGCATGCATGGGAGCGTAACGGCCAATTACGCCACGCATCATTGCGACCTGCTCGTGTCCATCGGCGCACGCTTCGACGACCGGGTGACCGGCAAAATCGCAGAATTCGCGTCACACGCCAAGATTGCGCATATTGATATTGATCCCACGGCCATATCCAAAAGCGTGCCCGTGGATATCCCGGTGGTAGGCGATGTGAAGCATGTGCTGAAGGTTCTCATCCCTCTGGTGGAGAGCAAGGAACGCACGGAATGGCTCGCGCAGATTCAGGAATGGAAACAGAAGAACCCGTTTGCGTACGACCAGAATGGGTCAAAGCTGATGCCCCAGTATGTCATTGAACAGATTTACGCCCTGACCAAAGGCGATGCTATCATCGTGACCGAAGTGGGTCAGCACCAGATGTGGTCGGCACAGTATTATAAATATACCCAACCCCGCACGTTTATCTCATCGGGTGGGCTGGGCACCATGGGCTTCGGTCTGCCGGCGGCCATTGGCGCGCAGTTCGGGTGCCCTGGCAAGATGGTGGTGGACATTTCCGGTGACGGCAGTGCCCAGATGAATTTCCAGGAACTCGTGGTCGCCGTGGAGCACCAGGTGCCGATCAAGGTGGTAATTCTCAACAACGGCTACCTGGGCATGGTGCGCCAGTGGCAGGAAATGTTCTACAAGAAGCAATATTCGGCCACATGCCTGGGGCAGAGCGGGCGTGGCAAAAACGAGAAGATCAAGGATTGCCCGGACAGGCCCTACCTGCCTGATTTCGTCAAGCTGGCGGAGGCGCACGGTGCCCTGGGCCTGCGGGCGAAGACCCGTGCCGCTGTGGTGCCAATGCTGACCAAAGCGTTTGAGGCCGATGGGCCCGCCGTGGTGGAATGCATGGTGGAGCCGGAAGCCAATGTGTATCCGATGGTGCCCGCCGGGGCTTCGCTTATGGAAATGATCCAAAGCATGGCGTGAAGAAGAACGAGGAACGTGACTACAGGGGGAGGTGTTCGGTGTTCGGAGGAGCACGACCGATGAATCAGGAGACAACAAGCAAGACTTGTTTGGTATGGCGAGCCACAGGAACTACTGCCTCCGGGATGGTCCCAGAACACTGAACACTGAACACTTGAGTAGTTAACAAAGAACGAGGAACTGTTGTCATGAAACATATTATTTCGATGCTGGTTGAAAACCGTCCGGGCGTACTGGCCCGGGTGATCGGATTGATTTCGGGACGCGGATACAACATTGACAGTCTCAACGTGGCCCCGACCCAGGACATCACAACCTCCCGGATTACCATGACCGTGCCGGGTGACGATCACGTCCTGGAACAGGTGACCAAGCAACTCAACAAGTTGGTGGACGTCATCAAGGTTTTTGACCTGACTAAGGAAAAATATATTGACCGTGAGCTGGCCATGGTGAAAGTATGTGCCTCGACGAAAAACCGATCGGCCTTGATCGAGTTGGCCGCCCTGTTCCGCGCCGAGAACGTGTCGGTGCAAAATAAGGCCATGATCATCCAGATGGTGGGCACAACGGATGCGGTGGATAATTTTCTGGAATTGATCAAACCCCACGGCATCGTGGAGGTGTCCCGCACGGGCGTTATCGCCGTGGGCAAGGCGGAAGGCTGAGGACAGAGATCAGAGGTCAGAAGTCAGAGATCAGCAATCAAAAATCATAAATTCCGCCAACGAAGAACCAAGAACGACGAACAAAGAACGAAGGTTATGAAAACAGCAAAACAGAACCGTGTGATAATTTTCGACACAACCTTACGGGACGGCGAGCAATGTCCCGGCGCCAGCCTGAATCAACGTGAAAAAATCGAGATTGCCCAGCAACTGGCGCGTCTGAATGTGGACGTCATCGAGGCCGGCTTTCCCATTGCCTCGCCCGACGATTTTTGCTCCGTCAAGGCGATTGCCGCAACCATCAAGGGGCCGCGTATTGCCGGGTTGGCGCGCTGTCTGAACAAGGATATCGAACGCTGCGCGGAGGCCGTGACGCCGGCGGGCAAGCGTGCCCGGATTCACGTGTTTCTGGCGACATCCAAAATTCACCGCGATTTTAAACTCCGCAAGGATAAGGCCGAGATCCTCAAGCAAGCCACGACGGCGGTGCGCTATGCCCGCACGTTTTGCGAGGATGTGGAATTCAGTCCGGAGGATGCGACCCGCACGGAGCGCGATTACCTGGCCGAGGTAGTGCGCGCCGTGATCGACGCCGGCGCCGCGACGGTCAATATTCCGGACACGGTAGGCTATACCGTGCCGATGGAATTTGGTGCGTTGATTGGCTATCTGTTCGAACACGTGCCGAATATCGGCAAGGCCGTGATAAATGTTCATTGTCACAATGACTTGGGTCTGGCGGTGGCCAATACGCTGGCTGCGCTTGCCGCTGGTGCCAGGGGTGTGGAATGCACGATCAACGGGATTGGCGAACGGGCCGGCAACTGCGCGATCGAGGAACTGGTGATGGCCCTGCATACGCGTCACGATATCCTGGGGCTGACCACGGATATCCACACGCAGGAACTCTATCGTTCCAGCCGGCTGGTCAGCCGTCTGACCGGTATGGTCGTCCAGCGCAACAAGGCCATTGTGGGCGCCAACGCTTTTGCCCATGAGGCCGGCATCCACCAGGACGGTATTCTCAAGGAGCGCTCGACTTATGAAATCATGCGCCCGCAGGATATCGGCATTGACGGTTCCGAGCTGGTGCTGGGCAAACATTCCGGGCGGCACGCGTTTGCCGACCGGCTGACCAAAATGGGCTTTACGCTTAAGCCTGAAGAGCTGGATCATGCCTACCGCCGATTTATTGATCTGGCAGACAAGAAAAAAAATGTATATGACGACGATATCCTGGCCATTGCCCGCGATGAAATGGAAGGTGATTTTGCGGGGTTCGGCGCGTATCAATTGGATTATCTCCACGTTTCCACGGGCACGTCCACGATTCCAACCGCCACGGTGCGCCTGCGCAAGGGTAAGGACGTGATCCAGGACGCCGCCTGCGGCGACGGGCCGGTGGATGCCTCGCTTAAAACCATTGACCGAATTACGGGGGTGCAGGGCAAACTGCTGGAGTATGCCATTCAGGCCGTGACCATTGGAAAGGATGCGCAGGGCGAGGTCAGTATGCGCGTGGCCTTTGGCGACGATGTGGTCAGCGGCAAGGCGGCCAGCACCGATATCGTTCAGGCCAGCGCCACCGCTTACTTGAACTGCGTCAATCGCGTCCTGATGAGCCGCGCGCTGGGGAAGAAGAAATAGAGATCAGAGATCAGAGGTCAGAAAGATAAGACCAGGATGTTAATATGGAGTTAAAATCTGCTAAAGATTTAACCGTGTATAAAAAGTCCTATGAATTGGCCATGCGGATATTTGAAATTAGCAAAAAATTTCCTTCAGAAGAAAGGTATGCTCTTATTGGACAAATTCGCCGCTCGTCCCGTTCTGTATGTATGAATCTTCGAGAGGCGTGGGCCAAAAGGAGATACGAGGCGCATTTTGTCAGTAAATTGACAGATTGCGATGGGGAGAATAGTGAAGCCGATTCCTCATTGGATTTTGCACGAGATTGTTTTTATATCAATGATCAAGAACATAAGGAATTAACCGCATCATGTCGAGAAGTCGGAAAAATGTTGGGATCAATGATCGGCCGTCCGGATAAATTTCTGACTTCTGACCTCTGATCTCTGATCTCTTGAATTGCCATGAATATCAGCCCATCAACAACACCCTACGCCGTCCTCGGGCACCCGATCCGCCATTCGCTTTCGCCCCGCATGCAGAATGCGGCGTTTGAGGCGTTGGCCATGGATGCCGTGTACCTGGCGTTCGATGTATCGCCTGAGAAACTTATGCAAACCCTGCCGGTCATGGCAGAACTGGGGTTTGCCGGTATTAACCTGACGGTGCCGCTCAAGGAGGTCGCGTTTCGTGGTTTGGCTGACCTTGACGAAGCCGCGCGGCGATTGGGCTCGGTTAACACGGTAATATGCACGCCCGGCGGTCTTAAAGGCTTCAGCACGGACGGTGAAGGTTTTTTGCGGGCCATACGCGAAGCATTTGATCTATCGGTCAAGGGACTTTCCCTGTTTCTGCTGGGTTGCGGCGGCGCTGGCCGCGCGGTGGCTTTTGCCTGCGCCGTGGCGGGTGCCGGGCGCCTCATGCTGGCCGATGCGGATAGTACCCGGCTGGCCGGATTAGAAGCGGACCTGCACGCGCTCGGGCTCAAGACCGATATTTCTGTGGTTGGCACGGAGCCGCAGACCTGGCGCCGTGCGTGCCGGGAGGCCGAGTTAGTTGTGCATGCCACGCCGATGGGGATGCACACGGGAGAGCCTTCGGTCCTTCCGCCGGATGCATTTCACAGCGGCCAGCGGGTCTATGATCTGATTTACATGTTTCCGGAAACAGTTCTGATGCACTCGGCGCGTGAAGCCGGCGCGCAAACGTCCAATGGTCTTGGCATGCTCCTGCACCAGGGCGCGCTTTCATTTTCCATCTGGACCGGACGTGAGGCGCCCGTTGCTGTTATGCGCCGCGTGCTGGAAGAGGCGGTGTATGGAAGAAAAACAGAAGAGAGATGTCAGCGGTCAGAGATCAGAGGTCAGAGGACGGACTCAAAATGAAGAATGAACGACAAATAATTAATCTCTGATCTCTTATTTCTAATCTCTGACTTCTGATCTCTGACCTCTAGTTTTTACATATGAACATCTTGCTTCCATTCGGGACCGATCTCTATTTGACCGTGCTGTCCGTTCTCTGGGGGGCGTGCATCGGCAGTTTTGCCAATGTTTGCATCTACCGCATTCCGCGCGGTATATCCGTCGTGACCCCGCGTTCCCGGTGTTCGCATTGTGAGCAGACAATCGCCTGGTATGACAATATACCGCTTTTCAGTTTCTTTATCCTTGGAATGAAATGCCGGCATTGCGGCCGGCGTATCGCGCCCCGGTATTTTCTGGTGGAATTTCTGACGGCCATAGTTTTTCTGCTCATCTGGCTGAAATTCGGATTTGACGCGCGCACCCCGATATACTGGCTGATGGCCACCGGCCTGATTATCGGCACCTTCATTGATTTCGAGTTCATGATCCTGCCAGATCGTCTGACGGTCGGCGGAATGATTGCAGGGCCGATCCTGAGCCTACTGGTGCCTTCTATGCAGGGGCAGATGACCGCTTATACCGGTTTCTGTGCATCGGTCAGCGGCCTGGCGGTTGGCGCTATTTTTCTCTGGATCGTGGCAACGCTTGGAACACTGGTGTTTCGAAAAGAGGCCATGGGAATGGGGGACGTCAAGCTCCTGGGTGCCCTCGGCGCCTTCCTGGGTTGGAAGGCGGTGTTATTTGTTGTCATGGGCGCCTCGCTGGCGGGGGCGGTTGTCGGCGTGTCACTGGTCATGGCCCGGCGTAAAACCATGGCCAGCAAAATTCCCTTTGGTCCCTATATTGCGCTGGCCGCCATTGTCTGGATTTTATGGGGCAAAGGCTGGTGGGCCGCCTATATGGCCTGGCTGGCTCAAGGTTTATAAGAGGAATTGGTTCGGGAGATAAGTAAATATAGGTGCAAGGGTGTTTGGGCGTATGGGCGTAAAGAGTTTTCTCCGGCACTCCCATACTCCGTTACACCCATACTCCCATACTTGACACCGAACCCCGAACACTGAACACTCACATGCATCCTTCCCGCAACATCATTCTCGTTGGATTCATGGGCACCGGCAAGACTACGATTGGCCGCGTACTGGCAGACCAGCTGAAATGTGATTTTGTAGATATGGATATCGAGCTGGAAGCGCGCGCCGGCAAGCCGATCCCGCGTATTTTTGCCGAGGACGGGGAACCGGTATTCCGCCGCATGGAGCGGAATTTGGTTGTCGAATTGTCACGCCGGCCTGTCCGCCATAGCCTTGGCGGCGGTGGAAGCAACCTGGTCATCGCGGCGGGCGGCGGCATTGTGCTCAATCCTGACAATATCCGCGATTTCAGCGCCACGGGTCACGTGATCTGTCTGAAGGCCGCGCCCGATGAGATTCTCCGCCGTGTGTCCGGTTCCAGCCATCGTCCTTTGTTGGAGCAAGGCGATAAGGGCGAGCGCATTCGGAAATTGCGCATGGCGCGCCAACCGTTCTACGATGCCATTCCGGCCCAAGTGGATACGACGGGGAAGACCATTAACGAGGTTGTTGTCGAGGTATTAAAAATAAGTGACTACTCTCACAAGGTGTTCAGTGTTCGGTGTTCGGGGTCAGAGAAGCATGACGATGAACCATGAGGCAATGCTTATTTGGAGTGCATTCGAATTCTAAATAAATTCGAGAAGTCACTTGAACGGCGCCCGCCAAGCGGCAACGCCGTTGGGCCGTCGCTGAGGATTCCGACGAGTATGGCGAGCCGAACCCCGAACCCCGAACACTGAACACCTGCGTAGCGAGCCTTTATGCCGTTGCCGTCCCTTATCCGTGAGGAAGCATCTCGGCTTGGGTTTGCCGCCGTCGGCTTTGCCGCGATTGGGCCGTGCCAGACGTATGACCGATTCAAGAACTGGTTGAACCGGGGCTATGCGGGCGGTATGACTTACCTGGCCAGACATGCCCTTCTGCGTGCCGATCTGCGCCAGATTATGCCGGAAGCCCGCTCCATCATTGTCGTTGCCGCCCGCTATCCGGCCGATCCGACGCTCTCCCCATTTTCGAATTATTGCCGCGGGCGCGATTACCACGATATCCTGCGCGGGAAGCTGAAACAATTAGCGCGGAGCCTTGAAGTTCAAAGTAGTATTCCGCTCCGCTCGCGAATTTGCGTGGATTCGGCGCCCGTGTTGGAACGGGAATGGGCTGTGCGCGCTGGTTTGGGTTGGATTGGCAAGCAGGGTAGTCTGGTGAATCCGGAATGGGGTTGCACGCTGTTCCTGGGCGAGTTGTTGGTTAACCTGGAACTGGCGCCATCAAAACCCAAGCCCAGCAAGTGCGGCACATGTCGGCGGTGTGTCGAAGCTTGTCCTACCGGCGCCATTCAACCTGACGGGCTCATAGATGCACGACGCTGTATTGCCTACCTGACGATCGAACATAAGGGGGAGATTCCGGAAGACCTGCATCCGCTCATAGGTGCATCGCTCTTTGGCTGTGACCGATGCACGGTCGTGTGCCCGTTCAACCCGGTCGGAGATACCGCCATTCTGCCGGAATTCTCATGCCTGGGCAGATCCGCCGCTGGCGGAAATCCTGTCGGCACACCCATGCCAACGGCTGAACAATGCCTGACCCTGAGTGAGGCTGACTTCCAACAACGCTTCCGGGGCACGGCGGTTTATCGCTCCGGCCTGGCTTGCCTTAAACGCAATGCAACGGTTGCCATGGCCAAACGCATTACGCCCAAAAAATGATTCTCCTTGCTATGATTTCTGCTTTCTTCATTCTGCATTTTTCATTTCTTTAGAGCCGGCAAGCTCGCGGCGGCAATGGCCTGGCCAACGCGGCGGCTGGCCTCATCCGGGACGGCCAGGCGCACCCTGGCGGCCACTTCCGGGAACTCCTGCTGGAGTACCCGGTTGGCCATGCTCAATACTACGTCACCACCCAGTCCGGACGTGACGCGCCCCAGCATCAGCAGGTGCGCCATATCGTAAAAATCGGCATAGTGGGCCACGGTATAGCCGAAATACACGCCGATGGTTTCAAAGATTGCCCGTGCCCGCGGGTCCCCGTTGTCCATGAGCGCCTGTACGTCTTTCAGGCGTTCAGCCAATGTTTTTTCCTCGTGCAAAGGAATGCCGGCTTTGCCGGCCAACCGGTTGACCGCCACCTGCGAGAAATACTGCGAGCCACAGCCAGTGTCTCCCGACCATTCATCCACCGGCGCGGTTGGATTGTAATCTACCGGCGCAAACGCTAACTCGTCGAGCCACCCCGGCAAGTTACCGTCCTTGTCCACATAACCCCCGGCCAGGCTGGAACCCATGGCGATGCCCAGCACGCGGTTGACATCCAGCGACATTGAACCCGCCAAGGCCGTCACTTCGCCGTCGTTAATTACCTCGAACGGGATATCGGCCCAAGCCTTGCGCAGTTCTTGGAACAGGCCGCGTACGCGCTGTTCGAACAGGTGTTTCGGCACGCCCCGGAAGAGTGAGGCCACGCGCACGCTGTTGTTGACATATATCCCGGCCGAGGATCCGCCGATCGCGTCTACGCGCGGCAGATAAGAGGCGGCCTTCTTAAGCGCTGCGTTGATTTCATCAAAATGATACTGGGGATCGGCATGCCCCTTCGGGTCCCAGACGACTTCCTCGCTGAACACCGATTTGCCATCAATGACTGCCGCTACTTTGCGGTCGCTGGCGCCCAGGTCGAATCCAATGCGACAACCGTTCAGGTGCCGGCCCAGTTGTTTGGCAGTGGAATTGTCGGGTGGCACGCCCTTGCTCGTGGTAATTTCAACGACAAAAGGTTTGTCATAGACGGTATTCATCAAGTCCACATCGAAGGCGCGGGCGCCGGTTGGAGAGTAGATTGTTTGGATGTGTTGCCCGATGGCTTTGGGACCGCCGACGGCCACGCGCCACCCGCCCCTCTGCCAGAGCAGAAACTTTACGATGCGTTCGACATAGGGGAAGTTGGACGTGAATCGTTTATCCTTCTCGGAAAACACGACGGTATGATAACTGGAGACGGCGTCGTTATCGGCTTCGACAGCGATCACAAGCGGCACGCCTTTGCCGGATCGGGCAACTTCCGCCTGGAACGTCCGGTGCGCCGCCACGGCCGGCCTGAAATTCGGGTCCAACGGCGGGATGATCCGGGGCGGTGTAAGATACCATGATGCATTGTCAGCTGGTTGCATATCCAATCTCCTCGGTTTAAATGCCTGCCCGAGCGTCGGCCAAGGCTTGGCAAAATCACTATGTCTATATATATGGTGGACGGCAAAGTCAAGCGCTTTGTCTGAATTTTGTCTGAATTCCGGCAATGCCTTTCATGAGGCATTACTTTGCATGTAAAATACTGCTTGCCTTGTAATGGTTCTTTTGCATAATTACAGGTTTATTAATGAAACGAATCATATTTGACAGCTACAGTTAAAAGGAGGATGTGAATCTATGAAATTAATCCATCAGTTTACGGGATGCGGCGCGGTCATGCTGGCGATAGTTTTGAGTGGCTGGGCGGCGGAGCAAGCCGGAGGTCAGAAGTCAGAGGTCAGAGATCAGCAAAATCCCACAGCTAACGCGCCGGTCATGTTTGCGACGCCAGGCAAGACCACCGGTGGTCCGGTCAACACCGGTGGTCCGGTAATCACCGGTGGTACCAACGCCGCGGGCAGGCCGTCCCCGTTCTCCGCCGAGATCGGCGCGGATTTTATGAGGAAGGTCATGGAGACGAGCGCCAAGATTGAAGAGGCCAAGCGCCAAATTGCCGAACGGCAGGCGCAACTCTATGCGACCAACCCGGAGATCAAATCTACCCGTGCGCGCATGATCGCGGGGCAGAAAGAAATCAATCGGATTTTAGACGCGGACCAGGATTTGGCCGAGTTGAAAATGAGCCGTGATATTCTCTGGTCCACCATGCCCGTCCTGCCGAAAGGGCAGAATCCGGCTTTGATGCCGCGCATGCCGGTGGCCCGATAAACACCGGTAGCCCGGTAGGCACCGGAAGCTTGCGACTTCGGGGTGTCTATTTTCTATAGCCATCTGAATCCACTGGACATTACTCTGGGCTGCCTGCACGAAGGGCGACGGAGGAAGGATTGCCACCAGACCAGCTATTGGGGGTGGTCCTGCGAAGGAGATACCCTCCCCCCCCCGTTGCGCCATAATAAAATGTTACCGGCATGACATTGAGAAGATGCCTTCGTTGCGCCATAATACATGTTACCGGAGCTCCTTGAGGATTTGGTTTTGTTTGAAGTCAATTTGGCGTTTTAAGGCAAAAGGGTTGATGTTGCAGAATATTTCTGTCAGCCAGGTTTTAACCGGCTCAAAGATTTCGTCAGAGCTCATCAGCCGCTGATAGGGAGTCTGCG
>VSJD01000002.1 GCA_008636095.1 Kiritimatiellota bacterium
TGGTTTCTGATTAAAATTCAGGTCATCCAGAAATTAGCGTCGTAGTCTGTAACAGGTCATTCCGCACTTGATACGGAATCCAGTCTTTTTATGTCATTCCCGTGAAAACGGGAATCCAGAATCAAGCAAAGCGCTGGATTCCCGCTTGCGCGGGAATGACTATCCTGTAAATCATTTGGTACAAGCTGCTGCTCTGACTTCTGGATACCTGAATAGTTATTTTCGCCCCAGTTTCAATTGATCCAGCATGTCCCACGGGATCGTTTGACGAGGTTTTGCGCAGGCGCAGGGCGCCTTATTCAAATTGGCCCCACACTGGACGCACAGCCCCCGGCACGTCTCCGAACACACAAAATTCATCGGAAGAGCGAGAAGAATAGCTTCGCGAATATCGGCGGTCAAGTCTATTAATTCATTGGCAGCGCTCAGCGGATATGAGCACGTAAAGGCCCCGTCCCGAATAGTCCGGGTAATTCCCTCCCCACACCGCGCACATCTGCCGCGGACATCCACTTCAAGCACACCGCGCACCAGCAGGTCGGCGTCAAAACGCTGGGCGGTCAGCGCATAGCGCACATCGCCGATTACCTGGAATTGGGTCTCCTGGTCCAACTCCAGGATGGCAGAGGGCTCCTCGCCGGTAAACCGCCGGGGACGCTGACGCACCTGGCCGGTTTCGATATTCATACAACTACCTCCCGCGCGTAACAACGCGCGGCCGATGGTCAATGGCTTATGGTTAATGGTTAACGACTCGATCCCGACGGGATAAAACCGTGCGTTTTGTTATCGTGACAGTTGTCTATAACATCAAGCGATGCTTGGCAAACAATTGCTTCGGCACAAATCACCCGCAACGGCTTTGATTAAATCAGGCCGCATCAACCATGAACCATTGGCCATTAACCATTCCCGATCCGCGTGCTTACGCGCGGATCGGGAACGGCCCGCTACGGCGCGAATTTCTGTTTCAACGCCGCGTAAACGAAGGGCGGCACAAACTTGCTGGTATCCCCGCCCAGGGACGCAATTTCACGAACCACGCTGGAGCTGATGTAACTGTAACTTTCGCGCGGCATCATGAACAGGACCTCCACATCCGGCGCCATTTTGCGGTTGGTCAAGGCCATCTGAAACTCATACTCGAAATCGGAAAACGCCCGTAAACCGCGGATGATCACGCGTGCACCGATATGCCGGACATAATCCACCAGCAGGCCGTTAAATTTAACCGCCTCCACGTTTGGCATGGTCGCCGCAAGACTGCGGGCCATCGCCATGCGCTCCTTGATTGAAAACAGGGCGCCTTTCCCCGCGCTCACCGCCACCGCCAGGATCAAACGATCAAACAGCCGCGCGGCGCGGTGCACCACGTCCACGTGACCCAGGGTCAGCGGATCAAACGTACCCGGATAAACCGCCATTTTTTTCATATGATTATCTTTCTTCCGGCGCAATGACAAAGCAATATTTACCACAAAAAACGCAAAGATTACAGAACAAATGGATCAAGGAAGCAGATAAAAACCTATTGTTTGGTTTTTGTGTTCTCTGCGTTCTTTGCGGTTAAATAATCAGTCAGAATTCAGAATGGCGCTGACCTCTGACTTCCGACCTCTGATCTCTGGCTGCAACGGCGCTATATAATCAATTTGCGTTTCACCGTAAACCCGGCGCTTAAGTTGTTGCCAGCCTTCACGGGTCACCACCGGAACATGCACGGACTGTTCCATGACCAGTAATCCACTGCTTTTTAAGATAGACCGCCCGGTCAGCGCTGACAAGATTTTTTTCAGCCAGCCGCCGTCCCGGTCATAGGGCGGATCGGCAAAAATCAGGTCGTAGGACGCGTCGCCCCCGCCCCGCTCCAGGAATCGCAGGGCATCCGCGGATACTACCGCCATGCCCCGATCGGGACCGCAGAGGGTTGTGACATTCTCGCGAAGCACCGCCAGGACCCGGCGGTCGTTTTCCACCCAGGTGACCGAAGCGGCGCCACGGCTTAAGGCCTCCAACCCATAAGCCCCCGTGCCGGCAAACAGGTCCAGTATCCGGGCACCGGGCACCCGGTCAGCCAGCGACGAAAAAACCGCCAGCCGTACCCGGTCCTGGGCAGGGCGAACATCCCCGCGCGGCACCTTGAGTTGGCGTCCACGCCACTCCCCGGCTGTGATGCGAATGGCCATGCCGTATAACTCCAATCGAAAAAAAATTCACCCTGCTACCCATTCGAGTTAGACAATTATTTCACGGGATCGCGCCGGTTGACAAGCATAGAATCAGGGAGGATGTTATTCTATTCCGGTCTTGCTTTCAATCATCTGCTCTGGCAGGCTCTGGCCATGCTTATTGCATGGCTTAGCACCCTTCTTCGCCAGGAAGCCCTGTGGCTTGCCACAAGGAGAAATGGCGTTCTTGGCTTCGCAGGGTTCCGCAAAGATGCCCAGCGGCTTGTCGCAGGGTGCTTCATCGTTCTGCTAATGTTCAGCGCCTATTGCCCCGGTATGGCCCAACCCGTCCGTTTGACCCTCGCTATTAGCCAATCAAAGGTCCTGGTTGAATTCTTCTATACGACGGGATGCGACGAATGCCGGGAAATCGAAGATGAAGTATTACCCCAATTACAGGAATTGATGGGAACAAGCATTGATCTGCGCAAGTATGATATTCTGAATCCGACCAATTATCTGCACCTGGCCACACTGCATGCAAAGTCAGGCGTACACACGACCGAGCGCGTGTCTATCTACGTAGATGAACGCATTCATATGGGCGGGCTGAAGACGATCAAGGCGAAACTAATTCCGACCGTGGAGGCGGCGTCGCTACAAAAAACAGTGATCAGCAGTCAGAGGTCAGAGGTCAGAGGCCCGCAGTCAGAAATCAGCCTACAGCCTACAGCCTACGGTCTAAAGCCTATCGCTCCGGGCGAGAGCGTTCTTCGCAAGCGCCTAGGCACGATGACGATGGCCACCGTGGCAGTGGCCGGATTAATTGACGGACTGAATCCCTGCGCTTTTGCCACACTTATTTTCTTCATTACCCTGCTGGCAGTGGCTGGAAAACGCGGAGGAGAAATACTCGTCGTCGGCATTGGTTTTTGCACCGCGGTTTTTCTAACGTATTTTCTGCTGGGGTTCGGCGTTTTCCACGTCATCCAGAAGCTTACGGCCTTTCACCGGGCCGGCGAAGCGTTACGCTGGGTGATGGTCGCCGTATTGGCGGTCCTATGTATGCTTTCATTCAAAGACGCCCTGGCTTTTGGAAAAACAGGCCAGGCGCGCGCGGTTATCCTGCAGCTTCCGGGCACTATTCGAAAACGAATTCATGGTATCATGCGGAGCCGATTGACGGCCCACCGATTATTCCTGGGTAGTTTTACCATCGGATGCCTGGTTACACTATTGGAAAGCATATGTACGGGACAGTTTTATGTTCCCACCCTGGTGTACTTGAGCTCTCAGGCGGCGGTGGGCCGACAAGCATTGGGTTTGCTGACCATTTACAACGTGATGTTCGTAATCCCGCACGTGGTGGTGTTTGCGGCGGCATACCGCGGCATCACCAACGAACGGCTACTGGCCTGGAGCCGGGCAAATGCCGTTTGGAGCAAAGTCCTGCTGGGCCTCGGCTTCGCCGCCCTGGCCGGACTGATGGTGTGGCTGTAATTTTAAAGCGAAGTTATTTGGGCTTTTGTTATTGACAAAGCAACCTGTATTTGTGAAACTTCGATTGTGAGTTTTTAGTGACGTGTGTTAACATCATATGACATCTGTATAGGTAACGGTTGCTGAAAGCGACCTGGAAGGAGGTGATGCAGGCGACACGGCGGTGATTGATTGTTAAGCAAACGGTTATTTCGTCTCAATCATGAATTGTAATGAAGGGAAAAGAAATGAAACGTTATTCGATATTATTGTGTCTCGTGTGTGTGCTTGGACTGGCCAGCGGCGCGGTTGCGCAGGCCCCCCAGTCCCCGGCCTATCCGTTCCAACTCTCGCTAGTCAGCCCGGTCGCAATTCTCAGCGACAGTTCGTCTGTCAACGGCCTGCGGATCAACCTGATCTACGGCGCCAATGAAAACGTGACCGGCGTTGATCTGGGTATTGCGAACCAAGTTAACAAGGACATGAAAGGCTTCGAGATGGGTATCGTTAACCTGGTCGGCGGCAACGTCACCGGCGGACAATTGGGCGGCATTAACTTCGTGGCCGGCAATGTCTCCGGCGGAACGATGTCGTTCATCAACCTGGTCGGCGGCAATGTCTCCGGCGTGGAAGCAGGCCTGATCAACTTGACCAGCGGCAACCTGTCCGGCTATGATTACAGCTTGCTGAACATGGTGGGCGGAAACGTCGAAGGAATTGAAATCGGCTTGATCAACTTGGCCGGCGGCAGTGTGGCCGGCGGTCAGGTCGGCGCGATTAACGCCGCCAGCGGCGCGATTGATTCTCAGGGCGGCTTGATTAACGTGGGTCTGTCTGATGCCTGCTGGCAGACGGGACTGATCAACTGGGCCGACAAGTTGGAAGGCGCCCAGTGGATTGGCCTGAATTTCGCCAATGAAGTCAAGGGTCTCCAGCTTGGCGTGATCAACTACACATCCATACTGGATGGCCTGCAGATCGGCGTCCTCAATATCGCGTGGGGCAAAGACAGCATCTGGAAAGTGCTCCCCATTGTTAACGCGAATTGGTAACCTGACCAAAAATTCATAAATCGTATGTAAGCATGTGGCCGCGACCTCTGCGTCGCGGCCACATTGCTTTTTATGCTCGTGCTACATGTGGGCTATGATTTCGTCGGCAAATTCCGAACATTTCAGCAGAGTCGCATTGTCCATCAGCCGGTGGAAATCGTAGGTCACTTTCCGGCGCCGGATGGCCTCGCTGAGGCCGCGGATAATCTTGTCGGCCGCTTCCACCCAGCCCATGTAGCGGAACATCATCTCGCCGGAGAGGATTACGGAGCCGGGGTTGACCTTGTCCTGGCCGGCATACTTGGGCGCCGTACCGTGCGTGGCCTCGAAAATGGCGTGCCCGGTCTGGAAGTTGATGTTGCCGCCCGGGGCAATACCGATGCCGCCAACCTGCGCCGCCAGGGCATCGGACATGTAATCCCCGTTCAGATTCAGTGTGGCGATAACGTCGAATTCCGCCGGCCGGGTCAAGGCCTGTTGGAAGAAAATATCGGCAATCGTGTCCTTGACCACGATACGGTCGCCATATTCCTTGGCCACTTCATAGCCCCAGGCCAGGAAGGCGCCCTCCGTAAATTTCTGAATATTGCCCTTGTGCACGAGCGTCACACTCCGACGCTTGTTCTGGATGGCATACTCGATGGCGGCCCGCACCAGGCGTTTACTGCCGGTCTCACTGATGGGCTTGATGCCGACGCCCGAATCCGGACGAATGTTCCAGCCGAATTCTGTTTTCAGGAAGCCGATGAGTTTTTTGGCTTGCGGACTACCGGAGCGCACTTCCAAACCGGCATAGACATCTTCCGTGTTTTCGCGGAACACCACCATGTCCACCTTGCCGGGTTCCTTGACCGGGCTCGGCACGCCCTCGAACCAGTGCACCGGTCGCAGGCAGACGTAAAGATCGAGCAGCTGGCGCAAGGCGACGTTCAAACTACGATGCCCGCCGCCAATCGGGGTGGTGAGCGGCCCCTTGATGCCGACCAGATATTGCTTGAAGGCGGCGACTGTTTCATCCGGCAGCCAGTTGCCGGTCTGCTTGAACGCTTTTTCGCCCGCCAGCAATTCCTGCCAGCAGATTTGCCGCCGCCCGCCGTAGGCTTTGGCAACGGCGCCATCCAACACGCGCACGGCGGCACGCCAGATGTCCGGCCCCGTGCCGTCGCCTTCAATGAAAGGGATGATCGGATGATCCGGCACCACGCATGCCTTCTGATCAGTTGAAAATGTAATCGGTTTGCCCTGGACAGCGTTCTTGGTCATATAAACAGTCACTCCAATTCATTTTTTTAATTTATTTTCAGTTAGACGGCTTTGCGCCGTATTGCATCGCAAAAACACGATGAGATCATTCAGCGTTGTAATTTTAATTTTTGCAGCGGGCAGTCCTTTTTCAAAGCGCACGCGGATACGTTCGCCCGGCATAATATCCAAATAGTTGTCTTCCGGCAAATAATCGTCCGCCTGTAATCTCAGGCTGAAGGTTGGCACGTTTGTGCGGAGCACAACCATGTCTTTCTGAAATGGTTCCACAATAATCCGCGGCTTTTGAATGGAGAAATGTTCGAAGAAAGAAGGCGGAAAACAAAATTCCTCGCCGCTTAACCCTTTGTAAGAACTGAACCAGTGCGAAGCCGATGCCTGGCGGCGTCCTTGGGTGTCTTCCAGAACCGCGCGGGCAAACGATGCCAGATTTTCAAACGGCCATGTAAGGGTTGTATAAAAAAAACCTGCGTTTACACACTGACCCGGCTTTACGGTTGTTTCCCGGCGCCATTCGCAATTTGGCTTTCCATCCTTGAAAGCATACCGGCCATATTTAATATGGCCACGAAAAGTTTCCTGGCCCAGGTTGCTGACCCAGACGGACAAGGCGCTTTCCTCCTCCTTAAAAAATACCGCCAGGGGAGCAAAAGACCTCTTGATATAATAAAACAAGGCTTTACGGCGCAGATAATAATCATGCGTTGTCCATGAGGAAGTCGGCCAGCAGTCATTATACATCCAGAACAGCGCGCCCTTACAGACGGATATGTTGCGACGGTAAGTTGCCATACACCGGGCCATATGCTCTCCATGCAGACGCTGCATGGCCCCGACGTAAATATCCATGGGCAGTTTTTGCGGTGTTTCGGTAATATAGCGGCGGATCACATTCCATTCCCGGTTCTCGTAGCCGGTATTGGCATGCAGACGATAACCGGATGAATGCGGGCGCCGCTCCCTCGCGGGAAGATATTGAACAATTGACTTCAGGTCGGGCGGAGAATTCCACGTATAAAACTCGCTCAAAAAACGGCCAACCGCCCGGGCGGTAAGATTAATATCGGCGGACTCATCATACGTCAAACACGGATTCAGAGAGTGGCAATCGCCGGCAAGTTCACTGCGGGCATATTTACCGCCATAGGGACTGGCCGGACGGTAAAGCGCCCCGGGGCAATGAGCTTTCAGCAGACGGGGCAAAATTTTATCCCAGATTTTTGCGCCATACAAACGCTTCACTCCCTGATATTGATACACGTCATAATAGCCGTCATAAATTTCATTCTCGCCGCACCACATGACAATCGCGGGATGATTGCGCAGGCGCTTAATTGCTTTTTCGGCCTCCGACGAGCAGTTGGCCAGAAACCGGGCGTCATCATCCGGATAAAGTGCGCAGGCATACATGAAATCCTGCCAGATCAGGATACCCAATTCATCACAGCGGGAATAAAAATAATCGCTTTCGTAAATTCCTCCGCCCCAGACGCGCATCATATTAAAATGACATCGCACGGCTTCTTCCAGCAGGACATTGATTTTTTCATCCGTTACTCGGGCCACAATAGAATCGGCCGGCACCCAGTTGGCGCCCCGGCAAAACAACGTTTTGCCATTGATTTCAAACGCGAACGTATTTCCGCCTTTATCCAGCGTTTTCTCAAGTAATCGGACGCGCCGGACCCCAAAACATGTGTTGGATCGGATGGTTTCCCCGTCGGTCACTTCAATTTCCAGGGTATAGAGATGTTGATTTCCTTCTCCGACCGGCCACCACAACTCCGGCTTTTCTATAACCATGGAGGCCGTTACTTCGCCGGTCTTTAAGCGGACGGCCGTTTCGGCCGCCACGCGCCCGGCGCTGTTAGTGATCTTCAAAACGGCCTGACGCGGTCCAGTTTTTGAATCTACCGGCGTGAATTTAAAACGGCAATTGACAACGGCCTGCCGGAAGTCGCGGCTTAATACCGGACGGGCAAAAACGTCATCAATAAACCCGAACGTGGTTGTCTCCAGGCGCACATTGCGCCAGATACCGCAGGTAATCAGCCGGGGCGCCCAATCCCAACCGAAAGAAAACTGGGGTTTGCGCAACCAGATCCGCCCATATTCCGGAGCAGAAGCCAGGTATTTTTTTAATTCTTTGCCGGCGAGCGTTTCTAAACCGTTGGTGAGTTTGATCTCCAGGCTATTCCGTCCATCCCGCAAACGGTACGAAACATCGAACACATGCTCCACGAAGGCGTTGGCGGTGCTTCCTAAAAAGAAATCATTCAAATAAATTCCAGCCGCGCAATCCAATCCCTCAAAAAAGAGCCGCGCTTTGAACGGCATTTTGGGACATTTAAATTTAAAAGTTTTCCGGTAATGCCAAATATAATTTTCAAATTTTCCCGCTTTTTTTACATTAAATCCTTCCAACGGCTCAGGTAACAGACCGTTGGCGATTAAATCCAAATGAATGTCACCCGGCACAAGGGCAGGCAACCACGCCTTTTTAGCGATTGAAGGGCCCCCGGGGGTTTGAGCGCTTCCCTGAAAACCCCATCGGCCGTTGAGCGAAATATTCATAAAATACACATGTCGTTTACGGTTCCCATCATTTGCGATGGAGTTCACAACAATGCGCCCGCCGTTAACGCAGTCTCATACACGGCATCCCGCCCCGCCAAGGTGATTTCATCGGTCAGTAGTTTGTCAACACCCGGGCAACTGGCTTTAATCACGTTGCTCCATACCTGGGCGCCCAACGTAGCCCGGGCTTCCAGGGTGCCGTCGTCGGCCTGGGTGACAGCAAATGTGTTGCCCCCACCCGAGCAAGTCATCACCAGGGATCGAAACGAAAACCCGGCGGGGTCGGTGGAAATCAGACGGATGCGCTCGCGGGGCAGGAGATGGCCGCTTTTGTCCATCTGCACTTTAAGCCAACCGGCCAGGAGCCGCCCAGTTGAGGCGTTGCCCTCGACACGGACCTCCCCAATCAGGGCTAAATTGTCCCGGCACTCCATGGAATCAAAAAATTGGGCGAACAGTTGCCGGTAAGGCGTGAGTCTACCCCAGTTCAGATCGCTGACGGCAACGCCCATCCGGCGCGACTGTTCCACGAAGCGGGCCAAGGCGTGCAAATCATTGTCAGAATAATCGGCCGAATCCACGATCACGCGCTCCGTCTGTTTTGCAAACAGTCCAAAATCTTTGCGGTCAAACGGAGGTTTCGGCCACCAGAGGACCACCGGCAGGTCGGGCACCAAAAGCGAGGCCGCCAGGCTCGGCAGATTGTCCGCCATGATACCACGGGCGGACAGCCGGATCCGGTCACAACAAATACAACGCTGGCACGTTTCGGAATCCTGGCAGATTATGGCGACTTCCGCGCAGAGCTCCGGGGGATCAATGTCCGGCTCGGACGTGACCAGGATCACACGGCAGGGATTGCGGCCGATAATGTTCCCGATCACCTCCATCGCCGCGCTGGTTTCCTGATCTGAGCCACCAACGGCGACCAGATTGGCCATGACCGTCCGCACGGTCATACTCGCGGATGCCGCCGTCCCCCCGGTCCGCGGCATGGCGATCCATAATTTTTCCAATTCATTCTCAATTAACGGGGGCGCAACCTGCCGCGGCCCGGCCGCTATGCGACTGCTCATAATCGCCTCCAGCTTCGCCCGTCGCGGGCTATCAAGTCATCGGCACTTGCAGGGCCCCATGTCCCCGCCTCGTAATTGGAAAAGTCCCTGGGCGGGGATGCCTTCCAGCCTTCCAAAATCGGCATAATGCGCGACCAGGCCGTTTCGACTTCATCAGCGCGGGTGAACAGTGTGGCGTCACCCAGCATGCCGTCCAGCAGAAGCCGTTCATAGGCTTCCGGTGGTTCCATACCAAAGGCCGCCCCGTAATCAAATTCCATCTTCACCGGCCGGATGTTAATGGCCTGGCCCGGCGCCTTGGAATTGAATTTGATCGAAATACTCTCGTCGGGCTGGATCCGCAGTACGAGCAGGTTGGGATCCATGCCTGCCAGGGCGCTTCCAAACAGCGCAAGAGGCGCCTGACGGAACTGGATCGCGATTTCCGTGATCCTTTTGGGCAGGCGCTTGCCCGCCCGCAGGTAAAACGGCACGCCCGCCCAGCGCCAGTTATCAATGAATAATTTAACGGCGGCGTAAGTCTCGGTGGTCGAGGCGGCGGCCACATTTTTTTCATGGCGATAGGCCGGCACAAATTTACCATTGAGGGTGCCAATCCCATACTGGCCGCGCACGGTCATGGCGTTCACGTCATCCGGCCGAAACGGGTGGATCGAGCCGAGCACTTTTACTTTTTCATCGCGCACGGCATCGGCATCCATGGCCGCGGGCGGTTCCATGGCCACCAGGCTTACCAGTTGCAGCATGTGATTTTGAATCATGTCCCGGATAACTCCGGCAGTTTCATAATATCCGCCCCGCCCCTCCACACCGACCGATTCCGCCACAGTGATTTGAACATGGTCAATGAAATTACGGTTCCATAACGGCTCAAAAATGCCGTTGGCAAAACGGAACACCAGGATGTTCTGCACCGTCTCTTTGCCCAGGTAGTGGTCAATGCGATAGATTTGATCCTCATCGAAGACGGTATGGACCATACGGTCCAGTTCTTGGGCCGTGCTCAAATCATGCCCGAACGGCTTCTCGATCACGGCGCGGACCCAGCCGCCGGATGGGCTGTGATTGAGCTTGGCCGCGCCCAGTTGTTTGAGAATGACGGGAAAATAATCGGGTGCGGTGGCCAGGTAGAACAGCCGGTTACCCGCCGTGCCGCGCTCGGCATCCAGGCGATCCAATAATTCGCCCAACCGTCGATAGGCGGTTTGATCGTCAAAATTACCCTGGAAATACTCGATATGCTTAGCGAAGTTCTCCCAGACCGCCGGATCCACCGGTCGCATGCGGGAAAATGCATTAACACCCTCCCGCATCTGGTTTCGAAACTCGTCGGTGGAAATTGGCCGTCGCGCCATGCCCACGATCGAAATGCTGTTCGGTAACAACTGTTCAAGGTCCAGGTTATAGAGTGCCGGAACCAGCTTGCGCCTGGTCAGGTCGCCCGAGGCGCCGAAAATAACCAGGGCGCAGGGTTCCGGCGTGCGTTGCAGGCGCAATCCTTCGCGCAGTGGATTCTGAA
>VSJD01000003.1 GCA_008636095.1 Kiritimatiellota bacterium
CCCAGCCGTGCTGTTTCCCGCCAGTCAGCTCAAGATCCTGCCCTATAACCGCTGTGTTCGGGATTTAAACGGACTGACCGAAGCCGCCTTTCTGGAAGCTGTGCGCCGGCAGTTCACGCTGACGGCGAATGCCGGCCCGGTCCCAACGGGGACTGCGGTCCCAACGGGGACTGCGCACGCCGCCATGTTCCTGGGCGGGCGTTGGTTTGCGATGAGTTGGACGCCCGATCCGAAGGCCAACCCGGTAGCCGCGCTGGACGTCAGTGTTCTGCAAAACAACCTGCTGGCCCCCATCCTGGGAATCGCGGACCCGCGCACGGACAAGCGGATTGAATTTGTCGGCGGCATTCGCGGCACGCAGGAACTGGAACAGCGGGTCAAGACCGGCCGGGCCATGGTGGCCTTTTCCATGACGCCCACGACCGTTGACCAATTGATGACGATTGCCGACGCGGGTCAATGCATGCCGCCCAAGAGCACCTGGTTCGAGCCCAAACTCCGGGACGGGCTATTGGTGCATACGTTCTGATTTGACGGATGCCCATACAGGCGCTGATGACCTGTCATACCCGTTTTGGATTAAGAGCAGTCGAGCACTTTATAAAGGATTTTTCTGAGATTTAGCGAGTCAGTCGAGTCACAAGGAGAACTGATAATGAGTTTATACTCAAAATGAAAACCAAACCTTTTTCTTAACACCTGTTCTAAAGGGTTGTCTAAATAACGATTAATAATATCTTCGTTTATTTTAGGGAGCCTGATAAATCGTTCGCAAAATAGCAAGCCGTCTTCTTTAACCCAATCAACGATCATTTCTTTAAATTCTTTTCTATTATCATCGCTATTCTCCGGCGCTCGCAACAGTAATTGTAGACGAATTTCGCATTCATCCTTCTTGGCGCGCACCACGATGTCCCCCTTCATTAAATGTTCTAAAAGAACGCTAATTCCCTTGCTACGCTCATATGCAACTAAAGTCTCAAAAAAGCCGTGATCCGGCTCTGAAGACCGAAGGCGTTTCGCCTCTTCATCAATTTGAATTTCAATGTCAAACTTATTGTCCCATAATATCCCGATACAGATATTGATTGCTTTATTAACTTGGCCTTCTTTTAATTTGTGCCAATGTCCAATTTCCCATCTCATGGATTATCCCCTTTTTAAAAACTTTTTTTCATAAATATCATTTAATAAAAGCGCACAAAGCACGTTATCCGTAGAATTATTCCCGGTACGGAACGAGTCAGGAAGGCCTAACTGTAAGCCGCAATATAAAGCCAAATAGGCCGGCATCACTGCCTGAGGTAAATTCAGAAGTAATGCAATAGGACCGGCAAAAAGAATTAATTCGCCGGGTATTCCTGGCACCCCATAGCCGATTAAGAAAACGATCGGCACACAAAACAAAAGCTCCAACAAGGACAGTCTAATTCCAATTATATTAACCACAACTCCTAACAAGACAAATACACAGATTAACGTGCCATTAATATTCAGGTAACTGCCCATACCGACCACAAAACTTCTCACCTCGTCTTTAATTTGAGGATAGTGCACTTTAGTCAGATGCAGGTTAAGGGGTGTGGCTAACGATTCCGAACTTGTAGCCCAAAGTAAAGGATAAACTTTAATCCAATATTTCGTAAAGTAAGTTCTAATACAAAAATTTCTCATGTTAAACTTCACCCACCCTATCAGGAAAGAATGCCAGATGAAACAGGCAATACCTACAAGAAATGCGCCAATGACATATATCCAAATAAAATCAGCGGGGGTGTGCGGGTTAATCTTCAAGCCTAAAAAATCTACTCTTCCTATGTTAAGGGCAAATTCTTTTAATTTTAACTGGTCTTCAATACTTTGCGGAAGATTATAGATATATCCGCCTACCGCCAGCATAAATACAGGCACTAACAATTCAAAATATTGGCCTGCATATTCAATAGAAGATAGGCAATTATTTAAAATCATTTTCAACCATCGAGTCTTCAGGGCGATAAAGCTTATAGCAACGCCCATATATATGGCAAAAAAATAAGAACTATGCGTTGCCATCCATACAAAAGACTTAAGACTATGCATTACGGCCGAGGCTAAATTGTCGCTGTGAGTGGGGAGCAAAGGGAACCTGAAGATCATCGCCGTAAATACGGCCCCCCATACGCAAGCCATGAATCTGCGTAACCCCAACCAGCCAATGACATATACGCTGAATTTTCCAGCCTTGCCCATGCTTAATAATTTTGACAATGAAGGCGCAAATATGAAGAAGATAGCAAAGGGGGCAATAAAACCATAAGCGCCAATGAAAGAAGAAACCGACTTGTCAATTGCCTCAGAAAATCCCGCTGAAAATTTAGCCAAGAATATGCCGGCAATAAAGCTGGCAACATTCAAAGCCGGCATAAAATTCTCAAGTATATCTGTTAATCGCTTATATACTTCATCAAATTGCCTGAAAAAAGAAACGATTGCTTTCAGCATGGGACTCCTCTGAAGGACACTCGGGCAGAATCGCCTGATTTGGATGTTACTGCCGCAAGGGTTTCTTCGATCATTTTAATGACCTGGGCCCGAAAGGGTTCGACGACAGGTAAAAGGTAGAACGGCATGTCCGCCATGACTTTGACTCTGTCCTTTGAAAAAACGATTTTCCCAACCACAGGATCAGATTGAATCGTCAACTTATTCCCCTGGGCATTCCATTTATGGGAGATCGTCCGCTTATCCTGGAACTTCTTTTCCCAGGCAACAACGACCTTCTCCAAGCGCTGCTGAAAAGATTTATCAAATGGCTTGGCGAGCGGTTTATCTAAGATTTTTTGCCGCATATATCCTCTTCCTCGTCGTTCAGCGCCATGCCTAACGGCAGTGTGCCATTCAAGGTGGCAAGGAAATTAGCCCCGTTATTCATGATTAACGAGGCGGTTAAACCAAAGAACCCGCCGAGCGCTCCCAAAATACAAAACGAATTTGGGATGGCAATGAACGCCATACTGCGCCTGACATTCCTTCTTAAATTATCGGAGACATCATATAACGAAGTAATTTTCCTGAGGTCCCCATCCATCAACACAACGTCCGCCACATCCACGGCAATATCGGAAGCTCCTCTTAAGGAGATGGAAACATCCGCTGTCGAAAGCGCCGGAGCATCATTAATACCATCGCCCACCATGGCAACGGAATGCCCCTTACTTTGAAACTTTTTGACATACTGCTGTTTATCGGCAGGCAATATCTCGCTATAATATTGATCAATACCGAGTTTTCCCGCGAGGGCCTTGGTAGGAGCCTCGTGGTCGCCGGAGATCAGCACAATGTCTTCGACCCCTCGGAATCTTAATCCCTGGATGACATCATACGCTTCCGCTCTGTGACTGGATTCCAGTTCAATGACTCCGGCAAAATAATCATCCACCGCCACCATCACGGCGGAACCGCCTTTACGATGAATTTGTTTAATTTCCTTATGAATAGAAGTTGGAATATTAATATTTTCTTTAGCCATGTATTTATGACTGCCCACCTTGATGATATTCCCGTTATATTTGACTTCCACCCCAAACCCGATGTTGTATTTTGTATTATCCTTCGTTTCTAATCGGATATTATCTTTCTCAGCCTTTTTAAGAATGGCTCGGGCAATGGGATGGGTAAATTTTTGTTCTGCGATCGCCGCATAAAAAAGAACGTCTCGAGGAGAAAATTTCCCGTTGGAACAAATAATCTCTCGAACTTCCGGAACTTCCTGGGTCAAGGTGCCGGTTTTGTCGAAAATAAAGGTTTTGACTTGAGACAAATACTCTAATGCAGACCCTTTTTTAACCAGAACTCCCTTCTTAGCCGCAACAATTAATGAGGCCAGCAGTGCCGTCGGCGCCGCCACGCGGATGCCGGTTCCAAAGTCGCTATTAATAATGGCCATAGCGGAACTATGACCCGCAGTGAAGTATCCAAGAATGGCTAAACCCAATGTGGGAATCACGGCTTTATCAGCAATTTTTTCACCAATCGATTGAACGCGGACTTTATAATTGACCGATTGCGTGATGATTTTTATGATTTTAGCAGCGACAGTGTTTTCACCTGTTTCATTCACGCGAATATGAAGCAATCCCGCCATAAGAACCGTTGATCCGGAACACGGGTCCCCCGGTGTTTTTTCCACCGGCGCCGATTCCCCCGTCAATGCATGCTGATCAACCATGGCTTCTCCATAAACGACCTCCCCATCCACAGGAATGGTTTCACCGGTATTAACTACGATGATATCCCCCCGCTGTAAGGAATTGACGGGGACTTGTGTCTCTTGTCCATTTTTACGAAGCCACGCAAAAACGGGCTGTTTTCCAAAGGCATCCGTCAGGAGTCTTTGAGAATGTCCCGCTGTTTTGTCCATAATGGTTTTGCCGATTGACAGACACCATACCATCAACGCGGCGGCAAAGACTTCGCCGGTCAGCAAGCAACTCATGGTAACAACACTGTCTAATATATCCACGCCCACGCGCTTTTCCTTAAAAATGCAGCGCAAGGCCCCCTTTAATGAAGGAATGGCCGTATAGAAAACCAAAGCTGCATTCAGGGGAAGCAGAACCGTGAAAAACGAGGTGCTCAGAATAGAAAGCAGCAATGAGGTGGTATTCGCGGCAAAAACGAGTTGAGGCATAACCATATTCCGCCCGTTGCGCTTCAATAGGCTGATGCTGTTTTCCAATACACGAACCAATTGATCCAAGGGAACTTTTTCTTCATCGAAGAGGATCAACACGGTTCCCGTCGTGGGATTGGCTTTATATTTGTTCACTCCCACCGTATTAAAAAGCGCCTTTTCTATATGTTGACAGCAGGGGAAATTGTGTAACAGAAGGGGATGACGGAAACGGATTCTTCCGGGCAATTGATGCATAATCTTCCAACATGAGATGATCTTCCCCAGACGACGCAAGGTAATGGATTTCGTTGTGGGGTCCGAGTGGATCCCCCGGATGGGAGGGGGATGCGTTGGATCGGAAGGTGAAGTATCCAGGCCTTTTTGAATCTCCGCGCAAATGGACGTGGTATCCATCGCCAACGCATCATAACTGATGCGGCAGGCGGAGCGATGCGGGGTGATGTCAGCACTCGTTATGCCATCCAAGGAAAACAGACGTTGCACGAACAGCTGACACCGCAAGGATTTTGGACGCTTGAAGACGGGGGATTTGACGCAGATGAAACCATCAGAAGAACTCCGAATCTTGAGCTTGGCGGATTTTTGTCTCACCAAGGGTTCTGCCAACTCGTTGTTTACCGTTATCATGGCACAGCCTAAAAGTATCCTCGGTTGAACTCATAAATACGCAAAAACGACAATAACAGGAGGGGATATGGAATCCCCTCCTTGCTCAAGCAGATTCATTTCGAGCCCCTTCCTCAAGCAGAATTCCCTATCATGCCGGAAGCGTGCCGCTGGCCGGCTGAGGTTCCGCGGAGGTAGGTGTCTCTTCCACCTTGGCCAGCAAGCCGTGGATGCGCTTTTTAGCATTGGGAAGATGTGTTGAGGTTGCCTTCTCTTTCCATTCGGCAAGATATTTGGATAGTGCCTTATATCCATCGCGGGAATGCTTGCCGATGCTTTTCACGACAGGCTGCACTTTCTGCTTGATTTTAGGATACTTTAGTCCGACCACGACACCGGCTAAAAAAAGCAGTGACCCGATTGTTTTGTTGCCTATTTCCATGGGATTATTCCTCCTTTTCCAAACACTTTCATTGATCATTCATAATATGACACCGAACTATTTAATCGTATCGCTCTACACCTCCTCTCCTCTTAATCCTGCGCAGGAACAGAATGTGGCCCCCTAAAGTTAAACAGCATGCTCTCGGCGGACCGCAAGATATCGTACCACTTGGGCATGACCGGATTTCGAATCAACTCTTCAATGCCCCATAAAAAAAGGATGGCGGGGAGCATGGAAGTCAGATCGGCATAACCCTTTAATCCCCGATGGGTACTTTTGTTCATTTTCCTTAGCAAAGCATACATGTTATGAGAAAGCATATTTCCTTCTATGGACATCGCCGTTTCTTCTGGCTTCACGTTTTCTTTTTCTGAATGGAAACATATTTTTGTGCCAGGAAGTGCTTTCTCTATTTCTTTTAATAATTTTTCTTTTACAATGACCTTTTCGCGGTAAATGATAATCAATGACTTTGTAATGCTGTTAAACGCGAGTTCTTCTATTCCCTTAATCTTTAATAGTTTATCCAAATCGGGGTCTTCTTTTTTGTCGGCTCTAAAACGCAACCTTACCCGACCGGGAATAGCGTTTACTACCCACAAATGTTCTTTTGCAGTCATATTCCGTTAGATTCAGTCCTGAATCCGTAACAGTAACAGGAAAACCTGTCACGGATTCAGGAGATATATGAACCGTCAGTTCAGGCTGGCTTTGCTTTTACCTTCTTCCTGATCCGGGTCGCCTTGGCCGACGCCAAAGTGTCCTCCAATTTTTCTTTTTGCTCGGCAAATTGCTTGATGATACTGGCATAAGCCATAGCACCTTTTTTGCCCATTTTATTCATATAAGGCTTCAGGTATTTCCTGATTTTTGGCCAATTCATACCAATAGCAATCCCCGCCGCAAAGGCCAACATTATGGGAAGCACTGTTTTATTTTCCGGCATTTTAGTTTCTCCTTCCTTCTAATTTAATTGCACCCTCCTGCTTGATATTCGATTCTCGATTCCAACGATTGTTTTGTGTTTTTAACCTCCTTCTTGATTTGATTTTTGTAATACAAGGGACAGGGCTTCGCGTAATTCGGCAAACAGTTTGTCTTTTTCCAGCGAGGCACGTTTCCGCTCCATGGCATACCGGATGGAGCGGCACAACATTCGGCAGTCAAATTGTCCTTTGATCAAATAATCCTGCACGCCATTAAAAATAATCCGGCTGGCCAACGCTTCGTTCTCCATTTCCGTCAGGACAATAATCGGAACGAAAGAGGCCATCTGCTCTGCTTGAGAAATAGTGTCCCACGGCGGGCTGTCCGGGAGGTTCAGATCCAACAAGACGACATCAATCTTACTCAAGGCCATTATTTTTATCCCCTCGCTCAGGCATTCGGCATTGATCAGGTCTATTGGGCCGCTCGAGTTTTTCTCAACAATGTTTCTAATCAACCGCACATCGTCGGGATTGTCTTCGATCAATAGAACTTTGATCACCAAGCTTGTCATTTCAGTTCTCTTTTTTCTTTCGACGAGCAGCGCGTGACGATGAACCGGAAATCCGGAATTTGCACCTTATCATTAGATTGGTGACAAATAAAAAGGGCGCGAACTCCAAGTTCACGCCTCACTCGAGGGACGACCAAGCCCCTTCCAAGAAACATAAACAAGAAGCCGCGCCCAATCAGGCGCGCTCCCGTCAGTTTCGTCTCTTGGAAAGAAAATTGGTCGTTTTCGAGTAAAACGATTTACTGCGTTAACGCTAAATTATTTTATAATACTTTATACGGTCATATTAGAACGATACCCCGATCCTCTTAATAGATTTGAACATTCAGTCCTGCGATAAAAACGTAATCCCGTTTATTCCTTGTTGCCAAGGCGGCATTAAACACAATAGCTGTTGCCGCGATAAGCGCATCCGGAATAAGCAATCCATGACTTAGTCGAAATTGCCGCAATAGCTCAACGGCTTTGTTTGCAATGGGTGGATTTAAATTGATAATCCTGAACCGGGAAAGAAATCGATCCAGCATATCGAATTCGCTTTTGTTCCTACAACCGACCATAACCTCCATCTGAGACACCACGCTTATGGCCAACGTCCCGCGCGTGTATTCCTGCTCAATAAAATTAATCGCCTTCGGTACGTTTCGCCCAGCATCAATCAAAATATCGCTGTCAATTATAATCACGGTTGCCAGACCATTCCTTTTGCCTTAACCGGCGTATCCAACCAGCGCTGTTTTTCAAATCCTTTCGATCTTTCCACACGCCGATGAACGGATCATCAGTAACAAAGCCCTTTTTCCGGCGCACTAAAGGCGGCTCGATAACCACGCTATACCGAAGAAAGGCGACAAAATCCGACACTTCGCGCTGTCTCCCCAGCGGCAATTCTTCAATCTGTTTGGCTATGCTGCGAACCGACATAATGATTCTATCCTTTAATACTTGTTCTGACGTGAAATTAGCTCATTTTGTGTCCGGCTGTCAAGAAAATAGATTTTTTGAAATTATTTTTGCCAAACTTTGGCAACAAATGCGGTAAGTTGATAATCCCGCTGTCATCCTACCGTCAACATCCTACGGTCTACAGCCTTTCTTCACACCGAGGCATCCTGCCAGTCGGCACGCTCAGCGGGGCGGTCGGAGGCCGGCTTTTCTGCAGCGACAATGGAACTCACGTTCACCTTGATGGTATGAATCTCCGTAATGCCGAGATTTTCGCGCATGCTTTCCCGAACTCTCTGCTGAAGGACCTGCGACAACTGTTGAACCTTGGTTCCGGCCTTGACGCTCACATCCAGGCGCACCTCGATGCGCCCATCGCGCGAGGCGGTCACATCGGCGCGCAGTCGAATGATGCCCGCAAATTCGTCCGCCAGTTTCGCGAGAAAATCGTTGATCGCCTTCACGCTGATGCTGATTGCCCCACCCTCGTTTTCAAACGTGAGGAAGCGCTCCTCCTTCACCGGGATACCCGTCAACCAGTACAGGAGCACGAGGAAAACGGCGGAAATCCCCACCAGGAACTGACCCAGCTTGTCATTGATCAGGAAATCCCCCAGGGGCGTGTGAAACGCAACAACGTTAGCCAGCAGCAGAATGCCGAGAATCAGCAGTCCCACCGAAAGTACGCTCTTGATCAGACCATGCAATATTTTCATATTCCCCGCCCTCCTTTGTATGTTTGTCGCTTGTCGTGACGTGACCCTTATATCCCATTTTTCGTGTCATTTCGTGTCGGTAATGTCTCTGTATCTGCTCATTTGGCTGTAATGATCCAACGTTCCCGATGCGAATCAATGATGATCAAACGATTCGCAAGCTCTAATTGTTCATGGCAGCGTAGAAACGTCAAAAGACGTTCCGCCAGCTTCTCGGTTAGCGGCGGATAGATTTTAAGTCTTATAACACCCGGATGTTTATCTAACGGCAAGACGGCCCAGTCGCCAAAATGCTCGTCAAGCGTGATTAACGTACGGCCTTCCTTAATAACTCGCGCCATGATTTCTTCATCATCGGCGCGGGACTGATTAACTTCGCCGGCGCGTTCGACATCATGCCCATCGTTTCGCAAGATATCGGTCAATTCCACTCGGAACATTTGATCAAGATAAAGACGCAATTTTTACCTCGCAAGGGCTTCCGTGTATTCTATGTTTTCAACAGATGCCGAGGCATACTGCAGAGCGGCGCGAATATCTTCTTCAGAGAGTTCTGGATATCCCCGCCTAACGTCTTCCCATGTTTGGCCTTCCGCCAGTTGCGCCATAATTACGGCCACCGGGATACGTGTGCCGCGAATCACCGGCTTGCCGCCGCAAATGCGTGGATTAATCTCAATACGGTTCGTATACATATTTTCATCCTTTCCACGAATTGCGTTCGTTGTCACTTGTGACGCAAAACGTTTCATCCGCATCCACTTGCCGCATCATTTTTGCCGTCTCATAATTTGTCACTGAGTTGATTTATCGCTTGTCGAGACGTAACACTTACGCCCTCTAATTTGCTGTTTTGAGGGCTGGCCCCTTTCGTCTCTTCGCCCAGCGGATTCGGCTCTCAATTGATTTCGTATTTCTTCTCAAATATGAGTTGGCCACTGTCCGAAAACACCCACAGATAGATTTCGTTATACATTGCATTAGGGTTAATACGTTGCCCCCTCCATGCACCGTGCGGACTTGTGCTTTCGATAGGGAGGACGCCCTCAATTACATCTGAACCCCCTGCTTTGAGCGGCACCTTGACGCCCTTGCCGTAATCCGTTCGTGTTTTCCAGTTCCGTGAAATAGAGGAAGAAGACAAGGCTCCGCGCTCGGTTCCCGATTCACTAAAAATAAATCCAGGCATTGGCCACGCAGAACGCCGAGGAGGGGACGCCAAGTCGTTGACACCGTAGACAACGGCATAGACAGTTTTATCTACGGATTCTGGATTATTAACTTTAAGGGTGAAAAGATACTCGGCGTTTGGTCTATCTATTTTAAAATCAGAAAGGCTCGCGGTGATGTTTGAAGCGGTTTGGGCGGCCAATTCCTTTGGTAGCGCAAAAAAGGTAGAAACCACGATCGCTCCCAAAAACACATATGTACGAGCGCCGAAACTCAATAATATATTTTGCATTTTATTTTCTCCTTTTTTGCCGAACGTTACGGGTCAGGCTGGGCCCGCCACAGGCGGGCGATAACATGAACCAGTTGGTTCGACAATTCTTTCAGTCTATTGAATCTGCTTCGTCCTTCTCCCGTCGGATCAGGTCTCTTACTTGCATTGGGTCTTTGATTCCGACAAAACTGACTTCGACTCCTGCCATTCACGCTCCACGTGCTTTCCACTTCCATCCTCCATCGTTTCCGGACTGGCGTCCGGCGTCTGGCGTCAATCTTCCGTCTTTTCCGGTCTGGCGTCCGGCGTCTGTCGTCAATCTTCCGCACGCTTCACGCGCTTCCAGCCGGTTCCGGTGGTCTGACGCCTTGCACGATCACGTTGATCAGGCCGACTTTCTTGCCGGTCATATCCTCGATGGCCTTGCGCACATCGTTCTGAATACGCCAGGCAACCTGGGGAATGCGGACGCCGAAGGCGATCACAATGTGGAGGTCCAGATTTACTTTCTGGTCTTCCATGTCCACCTTGATGCCGCGGTCAAACGATGCCTTGCCCACCATGCTGGCCAGCCCCTCGGCGAATGAACCGCTCATTTCGACGACCCCGGGAACCTTGAGGGCCGCCAGACGGGCAATCGCGGCAATCACGCTGTTGTGAACGCGGATCGCGCCCAGCTCAGTTCCATCCTCGCCATGTTCTTCCGAGGCATCCTGGTCAGCAATGACCGTTCTGCCTCCGTTATTTACCTCAGGTATCCGTTTTTTCACTTCCATGGCTATCCTCCTAA
>VSJD01000088.1 GCA_008636095.1 Kiritimatiellota bacterium
TGTCCTTGCGGATATTACGGCGACTCAAAACACAATTGCCGCTGTACGCCGCTCCAGATTCAGAACTACCGCAACAAGATTTCCGGGCCGCTCCTCGACCGGATAGATATTCACATTGAGGTACCGTCGGTCCGCTACCAGGAGCTGGCCTCCACCGGCACGGGTGAGCCCTCGGCGGCCATCCGCTCGCGCGTGCTTGCCGCGCGTGCGGCCCAGCAGGAGCGCTTCAAAGGGCCTGTCCTGAGCTTGTCGAAGGCGCCTGCCCTGAGCTTGTCGAAGGGCAAGGTGCGCTGTAACGCGGGGATGCGGACCAAGGAACTGCACAAGCATTGCCAGTTAAAGCCCGATGCCCAGGCCCAATTGAAGATGGCGATTACGGAACTAAATTTCAGCGCGCGGGCCTACGACCGCATCCTGAAGGTGGCCCGCACCATCGCCGACCTGGCGAATTCTGCAGATATTCAGACCGAGCACGTCTCCGAGGCCATCCAGTATCGCAACCTGGATAGACAATTTTGGATATAAGAGTCTTATAATAGACTGGCGATCCAACCTGCCCTGAGCGTAGTCGAAGGGTACCGCAACCTGGACCGGCAGTTCTGGATATGAGATGTTACTTGTAAAGCACAGGGCCTTGTGATTTATTCCAGCGCCGGTTAATGACGTTGGCTTTAAAGGATACGGTTAGAGCCGTGATCCTTCTGATACTTCTATTGAGGCTCAATAAACTTGCAAGGTCTTGAGCTTCAACAGGGTCTTGTTCCAAACACCGGCGCTGTATTGCTTAAAGCATGGCCAAAGTGATTTCTGGTAGGCCAGGATTTCAAGATTGGCGCTGCCGCCGGCCGGCACCGTGTATTCCAAATTCGCTGACTCTTTGGTCTCTTTGTACAGGATCGCGCTCCGGTTCTCGCTCCAATAGCTGCTCGATCCGCACACCAAGCCCAGCCTCGCATAGCCAGTTCCCACGCTGCCATAGCCTTGGGGGCCCATCGTGTCCCACAAATCCAGAGAGGAAATGTAGAGCGAGAAGTGGGCGTCGACCGCGAACGTCAGCTTGGTGTCGGCGGCGTCGCCGTTGGCCACGGCCAGGATGAGCGAGGCCTTGTCAGCGCTCCAGGGGCTAAGGAAGTACCAGGGAGTCCGGTTGATCGATTCGGTTTTGACCTCGATGGAGGCATTGCCGCGCGCGGTTTCGAGCTGCTTGCTAAAGGCATAATAGCCGCTATCCATCATGTAGCTGTCGATTTGCTGCTTGACGCCTTCGCGCAGCACCGGCTGGCTGCGCACAAACATGACCGCGCTGCCAAAAAGGTGCGCATTGCTAGTTCCGGCTTGGACCGTGTTCATCGCGGCATCGTAGTATTGCACCGTGACAGACATCTGGCGTCCCTTCAGGTTGGTGCCCCAGGGCGCGCACACCACGTAATCGCCCGCGGCCAGGCCGCTCAGGCTGCCCTGCGCCACCGCCACCTGGGTTTCCGTCTTGAATTTGTTGTAGCCGGTCGTGGCGCCATCCGACCACCAGGTCCATGCCAGGTAGCGGTCGTTCTTAAGATTGCCGACCAGGCGCACGCCGCCGACGGCTATGGGCTGGAGCACCATGGACGCATCCGCTGCCTCAAAACAAGCGTACTGGTTGCTATTCACATAGGTCTGCACATTTTCAGGCTCACCGATGACGCGCACCTTCAGGCCCCAGTTGGCACCGGTGCTGACGGAAGCCGCCAGGAAATCGGCCGCCTTGTACATGGCGCGAACGCTTTCCGGCAATTCCGTGGGCGGCGGCACGGCGGCGATTTCCGTCCCCAGTGAAAGGCTGGCCGCGGCCAGCGCATCGACACACACAAGGAAGTGCGTGGTCTGCTCTGCGATGTTCGGTGCAAATGTTTGGTCGACATAATTCTCGAACACCGCCTGCCCGGGCACGCCGTTGGTGTACAACACCTGATGGCCATAGACCTGCAGGCCCTCGACCTGGTAAGTCAGCATCTCGGTAAAATACTGTTCCAGGGAGCGATAGCACAGTGCCAAGTCCTGGCCGGCCTTAACCTTGTCGATCAGCTGGCTATTCCACAAATCCAGTGAACTGGGGATGGCAAAGTTCTGCCCGACCATGTGGGTGTGGATATCGTCCAGGCTTCTCAGGATGTAGCTGTCCCTGTAATAATCCAGGAACTCGGCAACCTTGATGGCCCTGGCGGCCTTCGACAGCGTCGTGTAGGAAGTCAGGTTGAAATTGAGCAGCTTCTTGTGCGTGTTGTGGATTTTTTTGATGGCGTCGGACATCACGGATTGCCAGATTGCCGATTCAAGCTGCTTGCGGGTGAGGGAGAGCTGGACCAGAAGGTTTTTCTGTTGTTCCATGACTTCCGCCAGGTTCGTGCTGATGGTGTCGAGCTTCTGGTTCATCAGCTCGATCTTGGCATCGCGCTGGTCCTGCTCGTAATCCTCGATAATGGATTCCGCGATGCCCAGCACGGCCTTGACGACGGCGCCAGCCGTCACACGGCTCGGCCCACTGCCGGTGGTGTGGCGCAGTCCGTAAACCGAGCCGATAAGCAGGTCCTTAATGTCCTGTACGGGCAACAGGGCTTCGCCCAGCGCCGTTGTGAACTGCGGCTCTGACGGCTCCGTGAGCATCTGCCCGGTCACCTGGTCAAGAACGCAAACGCGGCGATCCGATCCGGCTCCGAAGCGTGCGGAGACCGCTTGGCAATGCGCAGGATCGGTTATGCCCGGCGCCGGGTTCCAGAATCCGATCCGCGTGAAGTCATAAGCGCTGGAATGGATGATCCACTGTCCGCCGGCAGGCCAATAAACGGCTAGATCCGCAAGGCCGTCTTCATCGTAATCGGCAGGAATGGCCACGCACCCGCTCCAGCCGAATACCTGTCCGAGCACCGTGCCACCGCCGCTCTTTAAGATGTACCAGCGCGCCTCCTCCGGCCAGAAGACGGCCGGATCAGCCCGGCTGTCGCCGTCAAAATCCGCTGCCACCGGCTGAACCCCCGTGAACCCCCAGAATAGATCAGCTGCCGTTGACGTGCCGCTCAGAAAGGCCTGCCAATAGCCGGTTTCTGGCTGATAGACAGCCGGATCGGTCAATCCGTCGCCGTCATAATCGGCCGGCATGGGAATGCTGGTTGCATTACCCAATACGCCCGCGATACCGTTGCCGGAACTCATCATGATCACCCACAGGGCCGACGCACGCTCGAATACGGCCAAGTCGGCGATTCCATCCCCGTCGTAGTCGCCCACGACAGGTTCGGCGCCGGGTCCGCCTAACTCCATATCGGCGATGGTCCCATGCAGGCTCTCGCGAATGTACCACCTTCCGGTGTCCGGCTGATAGGCGCCAAGTTCATCGACGCTATCGCCGTTAAAATCGCCGACAAAAGCCGTCATGCCGGCCTGGTTGAAGGACAAGGTAGACGGCGCATAGGTCAATGCCAGGCAGCGGCCGAGAAGGTTCGTTGCGCTATCCGTTGTGTGTACGGCACTACCGGTGGCCGTGCCGCCGGCATATTGGGAGCGTGAAAAGTTGATCATCCAAATGCCATCGGCCGTATCGTAAGTCAGCGGATCGTCCTTCATGTCGCCGTCGAAGTCCGCGGCGTCCGCCGCATGGCCTGCAATGCCGCAAGCCACGTTCTGGGCCACGATGGTGGACTTGGCCAGCGAATATATGTACCACAAACCATTGGCGGTATTCCGCACGGCGTTGTCAGACACACCATCACCGTCAAAATCGCCGCTCACCGGCTTCATCCCCGGCGCGCCCCACACGCCCTCCCAGATAAGGCCCATGGCCGAGGCAAAGATGCGCCACGTTCCCGTGGCTTCGGAATACACGCACGTGTCGGAGCAACCATCACCGTCATAGTCGCCGCTGACTGCCTCGAAGCCGGGCCCGCCCCAAACGTCTCCCGCAACCAGAATGTCGCCTTGAACGGTGCGTGCGAACCACCTCCCGGTTGAGGCCTGATAGACCGCCAGATCCCAGATCCCATCGCCGTTGTAGTCTCCAGGCACCGGAGTCATGTCCGGTCCACCCCAGAATTCATCCCAAAGCACCAGTGTGCCAGCGACCGTCCTTATATACCACCGTCCGCTTCCGGCGTGATACATGGCCAGGTCCCAGATGCCGTCCCCATCGTAATCTCCGCTGACCGGCTGCAGGCCGGCTCCACCCCAGTCCACATTGCTGGCGATGATGTCTCCCGGCACATTGCAAATGGTCCACATGCCCGAGGCGTTATCATACATGGCCAAATCGCAAATGCCGTCGGCGTTGTAATCCCCTTTGACGAAAACTGCGCCCTGCGCGCCGGAGACCCCAGCCAACCAGCTTGCCAAGACAATACAGAATCCAGCAATCCTGGTTTTGTTCATAAATATCCTCGCTGTTTTAGTTTGTTGCTTTCCCGTAACAAATTGTGAAATTAATGTAAATTCCTTTTCATAAAGCACTTCTGAATAATGGCTGTTATTGTAAATACTCAAGGCTATAACACGGCATATTGGTGAATAAATCAAGGCAATTCTAGCTCTGGATTCGGGACCAGGTCCCGCTTGGTTTGTCTGCCGGCGCAAGGCGCGTCCTACGTCGGTCGCGTAACCTCGATCCCGATTCAGTGCTGACTTGTTCATAGTGCCCCATTTATGACAATGCTACATACAACATGCCAGTCACCCAAAAACAAGGGAAAAACAAGGGAAAAACAAGTTGAAGAAAGAAAATATCTTTGGTAATCTTAGCTCATGAGATTAAACGATGGTATCGTGCACGACAGAGGGGAAGAGACCCCGGAAGCAAAGGTCCGTTGGTTTCGGTCGCTGCCGCTTTCCGAACGCATGGAGATGTTGTGCTCATTTACAGACTTAGCTCTGACCGCAAACCCAAATCTTCAGGAGCGGAAGCATGTTAAACCGCTTGCAGGACGTATTCAGGTCCTTTCAATAACATGACGTAAAATACGTTGTGATCGGTGGCATTGCCTCTATTTTGCACGGCGTTCCCCGCGCCACGTTTGACCTCGACATTCTCATAGAGGCCACTCCTGAGAATACGCAGCGACTGCTCGCTGCACTGCTCGATGCCGGCCTTGGAACGGCATCGTTGACCACGGTTGAGGATGTCCTCGCCAATGAAATCACGATCTTCCGAGACCGTGTTCGTGTTGACGTGCAAATATCCACACCCGGTATTACCTTTGATGATGCCTGGCAGCGTCGCAAAACCCTGTCCTATCACGGTCAAGAATTCTTTATCCTATGCAAGCAAGACCTGATTGCATCGAAGCGAGCCGCCGGACGAGATGTAGATATTGAGGATGTCCGGCTCTTGGACCTTTCGGAATCGGAAGATGCGGAATAAAGCTTTGGATAGTAGCTGGCGCGCCGCCATTGCCGATCTGGCGAATTCCGCGGACATCCAGACCGAGCACGTCTCTGAGGCCATCCAATACCGGAACTTGGATCGGCAGTTCTGGATATAAGAATCACTCCCGGAATGATACTTATACCCAGTCGTTACTGCACCGGGACCCAGCCCGGCCCGCCCCAGACGCCTTCGTTGTAGAGAATGAGGCCGTTAGCCAGCGAGTAGATGGACCAATAGCCATCATGGTACACGGTCAGGTCGGACTTGCCATCACCGTCATAGTCCCCGGGTACTGGGGTCCAGCCCGGCCCACCCACGACGCCATCATTGTAGAGGATGAGTCCGTTAGCTAGTGAGTAAATGGACCAATAGCCATCATGGTACACGGTCAGGTCGGACTTGCCGTCTCCATCGAAATCGGTCGGGTTTCGGATGGCAGGATTCGTGACCTGATAAGAATAGGTATCGTACGTTGTCCACGTTGTAAGGTCGGTTGACCCCTTCCATTCCAGTCTGACATTGAAGTTGGAGACCGTGACAAGCACATACCCGTTTGTGCCGACGTTATAATAGCAGTTGGAGCCCATGGCTTGTTCGCCAAAGTTTTGGCCGTATATGCCGTCCCAATTGGTTTCGAAAGGCGCGCCGCCGGCGCCTGAAACAACCTGCATGATGTTGATGCCGTTCTTTGGCATCAGAAGGGCGCGGTCATAAAAGTGGTCATGCGCGCACAAATACATCCGGCATTCCGCCTCCGTTATGGATTTAAGGAAAAGATCCCGCGCTGTAGTGTTAATAGCAAGGCATTCAGCCTCGTCAACTTGAACCGCCGGTTCGTGTCCAAAAACAAAGGTATGCGTATAACGATTTGAGGCGAGCTGGCTGTCAAGCCACACCTGGTTCACCTGGTTTGGATTCTTATATTGATCCAGACCGATAAACAAAGCGTTGTTATGCGCAAAACTGTAGGTTAATCCAACTTCACCCGCCGGTCCATTACTTGGAACCGAGGCGCCAAAGACCGAAAGATAATCAGTACCGTTGGTATCGTCGCCATAGGTCTCGTGGTTGCCACGCACCGGGTAGATCGGGATGCCGGTGGAGTAAATACTGGAGAACGCATTCGACCATTGCGCGTATTCGGCAAGCAAGGCGGTACGGTCGCCAGGATCGGCGCCCAAGATCAGATCACCGGGCACAAGTACCAAACGGGCCTTTCATTGA
Source organism: Kiritimatiellota bacterium (assembly GCA_008636095.1). Classification (GTDB taxonomy): domain Bacteria; phylum Verrucomicrobiota; class Kiritimatiellia; order JAAZAB01; family JAAZAB01; genus VSJD01. Next base: position 6,614 of record VSJD01000088.1, read on the forward strand.
CAATTTGGTGTGCCATAGGAATGCAAACGTTGGTATTGACGGAATTGGAGATGCTTATGCCGCTCTGGGTGTCGGCTATACAGACAAACTTCCATGTATCGGCTGCGGCAATATTCAATGACAGCAATAGGTAAGAAAACACCAAACCTGCCTGCATCCAACCATTAATTTTGGATTCACAATATTGTTTCATAAAACCCTTCCTCCGTTATTTGTTGATAATGTAATGTATTGTATTGTTTTCGATGGAAGGAAGTGTAGGGGGCTGTTTTGGCCTGTCAAGAATATACATCGAATGCGGGTATTACGGCGACTCGAAGCACTGACCTGCCCCTCTAAAACTGTCCAGTTTCAGGGGGGCAGGTCAGGGTATCTGCCACATATCTTCTCCATTATCAGTGTAATTAGTGTAATCCGTGGTTACAATCTTCGGCTGGGTGATCCACATATTCTGCTGACGAGCCAAAAATTAAGGTGGTCATTTGGTTGTAATCAGGGCATGATGTTTTGGAACTGATATGGTGATTCCTTTTACCCGTAAGATGCTGATGGACTGGGGCGGAACCGACGTGTTTCGGACCGGCCTGGCCATGTTTGAGAAGGGCCTTGTCCAGGCCGTGACCTATGAGCACCCCGTGGTCAAGGGTACGGTCAAGGTCGGCGCAGGAACGCTGGCCTGTCAGTTCACCCTGCGGCCGAAAGGGGGCGCCGAGAACCAGTGCCGCTGTTACAATTGCCGGGAACGTTCCCTGACCTGCGTTCACATGATTGCCGTCGGCCTGGAACTTCTCCGCCGGCAGAGCGATCCCGACCGCGCGCTAAAGATCAAGGCGGAACAGCGCCGCGCGGCGCGCCTGGCACAAGTGGACGAGGCGGCCTACCTGAAGCGCGTTCCGGCGGGCACGCCGGGCGCCGTATCCGCCGCCCTGTGTCTGACCCTCGGCCGTAACTGGATGGCCGGATCCCGCGCCGGCCGCATCCCGCTCCATTGCGAAATCGAGTGCAACGGCCGCCGCGCGGCGCCCGAAATCGTTTCCCGCAAGCTGTCGTTCGTGTTTCCGTCCCGGGACGAATCCCTGCTCTTCGTGCTGGAGGATATTTCGGAAGGCCCGTTGAAAGGCAGTCTGGAAATTGGGCCGAGGGACTTTACCAATCTCCTGCAGATTCATGCCGGCAAACCCCTGACCGTTGAAGGCGAGCAGGACCGCGTGACGGTCAATACCGTTCCGTTGGTTTCCATCCTTAAACTTGACATGGATAGCCGCTCGGGTGAGCTGACCCTGGCGGTGCATAATGAACTGCCGGTCAGCGGGGTGGCCGCGGCGCCCTTCTATATCATTGCCGGGAAAACCGGATGGGTTTTCGGCGCCGGGCAATTCTGGCCGCTGGAGAAACTGCTCCCGATCCCTTTCCAGCCGCTCTATGCCCAGCCGGTGAACATCCCGCGCTCGGCTGTGCCCCGTTTCATGAACACCGAATTGCCGTTACTCGTGAAACATATGCCGGTGGCGACTGAATTTTCGTCCGACATGTTCAGTTTGGACCCGGCTGAGCCCCGTTTCCGCATGGAAGTGCGTGGCAGTCCAGCTTCGCTGGCCGCCACGCTGTATGCCGAGTACAGCGCGATCGTGGTGGTGGCCGGCAAACCCGATCCGGTTGACCCGTTGGCCGTGGCGGATCCGGAAGATGTGTTCCGCTACCTGACACGCAACCCGGCGCGCGAACAGCAGGCCCTGCAGCGAGTCAAGGCCTTTGGCTTTATCGGGGAGCGTGGCGACGCCCTCACGCCGGTTGTCGGTGAGCGCGAGGTACTTAACGTCCTCGGAAGTGGCATCCACGCCCTGCGCCGGCTCGGCTGGAAAGTGGAATTTACCGGCTCAGTACAGCCATTTATGGACTCTTTGGAGTCCGCCATGCCCGTCGTGCACGTCCAGGATGATGCCGGCGCCGGCTGGTTCGATGTCGGCTTCGCGTTTGAAGACGGCCAGGGACAAAGTTTATCGGAGGCCGAGATCCAAAGGGCCCTGCTCAAGGGTGACTCCTTTATCCAGAAGGGCGGTCGGACCATCCTGCTCGATGCCGGCGCGATCGAGTCGGCCCGCGATATCTTTACCGACTGTGCCAGCGGCGAGGGCGCGCGTGCCGGCACATTCCGCCTCGATGGCGTGTATGCCGCCTACATCAAGTCCTCCCTGGATGCCTTGGAAGGAATTGATGTCGAGGCGCGGCCGGAATGGTTAGACAAGATCCGGGGGCAGGAGAGTGGGCGCCTGGTACTGGAGAGCGCGGTGTTGCCGCCGGATTTGGAGCAGATCATGCGTCCATACCAGAAGGAAGGCGTTGCCTGGCTGAGGTTTTTGGAGCAGAACCAGTTTGGCGGCATCCTGGCGGACGACATGGGACTGGGTAAGACCCTGCAAGCCCTGGCGTGGCTGAGCCTGGCGCGGCGGCACGCGCCGGCGGAGGGCAAACCGGCGCTGATAGTTTGCCCTTCGAGCCTGGTGGACAACTGGGCGGAGGAATCAGCACACTGGACGCCGCGGCTGGGCGTCCTCGTGATGAGCGGTGGCGAACGGCATGCGAAGTGGAATGATTTTGGCCAGGCCGATATTGTCGTGACCTCCTACGCGCTGTTGCGCCGGGATATCGAGTTGCTGGCCGCCTTGGACTTTGCCGCGGTTGTGCTTGACGAGGCCCAGCACATCAAAAATCGCTCTACCCAGAACGCCCAGGCCACCAAGCGCCTGAAAGCCGTCCACCGCCTGGTCCTGACCGGCACGCCGATCGAAAACAGCGTGGCCGACCTGTGGTCAATCATGGACTTTCTCATGCCGGGTTATCTCGGGCCCTATGACCGCTTCCGCCTGGGCTACGAGGCTCCCATTGCGCAGGGCGGCGAGGCGGCCGAGACGGCGCAACTTAAACTGCGCCGCAAGCTTCGGCCGTTCATGCTTCGGCGGTTGAAACAGGATGTCGCCAAAGACCTGCCGCCCAAAATCGAGAAGCTGGCGACTTGCGTGATGACCCGCGACCAACAGCTCGTCTATAAAAACCTGTTACAGGCCTCGCAACGCAAGATCAGCGACCTGGTTGCGCGTAACGGCTTCCAGCGCTCACGCATGGAGATTCTCGTAACCCTCCTGCGCCTGCGGCAGACTTGCTGTCACCTCGAACTGCTCAAGCTGAAGGATCTCGACAGTCAATATCCCTCGGGCAAGCTGGATCTTTTCTTCGAACTGCTCGACGAGGCCATAGATGGCGGACACCGGGTGCTGGTATTCAGCCAGTTCACCTCCATGCTGGCCATCCTCAAGCGCGAATTGGAAAAGATCGGGTTGACTTACAGCTACCTCGACGGCTCCACGCAAAATCGCCTGGCCGTTGTGAAGGAGTTCAACACCAACCGTTCAATCCCCGTGTTCCTGATCAGTCTCAAGGCCGGCGGCACAGGCCTGAATCTTACCGGGGCGGACATGGTGATCCATTTCGACCCGTGGTGGAATCCGGCCGTCGAGGCGCAGGCCACCGACCGGGCCCACCGGATCGGCCAGAACCGCACCGTCTACAGCCTCAAGCTGATCACAAAGGATACCGTCGAGGAAAAAGTCCTTGCCATGCAGCGTCGCAAGCAAAGCGTGATCAACGCGACCTTGGCCGACGATGAGCAGGTCATGCAGAAGTTGACCTGGGAGGACGTGAAGGACCTGCTGAGCCTGAATTGAAGGAAGGGAATAAAATGGTATCTACTCACCACGGATTACACAAATGGCACGGATGCTTTTGATTCAGAATAAAATTAAACGATCTGAGGACATGTGAATGGATTTTCTTGCCCTTATCA
>VSJD01000089.1 GCA_008636095.1 Kiritimatiellota bacterium
ACGCCCGGTACGCCGGGTACGCCCGGTACGCCGGGTACGCCCAGCGCCGAGAAACGTCTCTTCCGGGTCAAGCGTCGGCCGGATAACAAACCAATTGCCCTGCTGGCTGCCGATAGCCGCCAGGTGGAGGCGGCCAAAGCTGAACTGGGAGTTATCGGCCGTGCATTGGCCGACCGTTACTGGCCTGGTGCGTTGACCATGGTACTCAAGACTGGTGATACCTGCTGGGAAGGCTTTCGTGTTCCTAATCATCCTGTCACACTGGCTATTCTAAAGGCAATGGGAGGCGTGTTACGCGTAACCAGCGCCAATATGAGCGGCGAAGCGCCGTCGCTGACGGCCGCCGCGGCTGTCGCGGCACTGGGGTCAGCGATCGAATTGGTGGTGGATGCGGGTCCCGCGCCAGGCGGCGTACCGAGTACGGTGGTCAAAATAGGGCTCGGCCGGTGTGACGTCCTGCGGGAAGGCGCCATTCCCGGCTCGGAGATTGCCGGAATTGTGGCGTCTCTGCACGGGAACAATCCAAAATGCTAAGGAATTTTCCGCCATTGGCGGATCCGCCTACGGCGGACAATTTTGGTAGGAGGGGCGCTATGCGCCGCGACCGTCGCCGCACGTAGTGCGCCTCCCACATGCAAAAGCCTAACTTCAACGCATCCAACAATGAGCCTCATCACCATGCCCCATCATAAACCTCATATCCTGTTCATATGCACCGGCAATGTGTGCCGGAGCCCCATGGCGGAATATCTCCTGCGGCATCGCCTGGGAAAGCAGGCCGACTGGCAAGTCGGTTCGGCGGGCCTTTTCACCGGCAACGGAATGGTGGCCAGCCAACCGGCCATCGAGGTCCTGCGGGAACAAGCCATTGATTTAACGCCGCACCGCAGTCGGGTTGTAACTAAAGATATTATTGACGCCGCGACCCTGATTGTGGTAATGACTGGAGCGCATGCGGTGGAACTTAAGCGCCGGTTTCCGGAAGCTCAGGACCGGATTTACCTGCTGAAATCCTTTGATCCCGGGTGTGGCGGCGGCGACATCCCGGACCCGCTTGGCGGAACAAAAGCCCATTACCGGACAATCCGCAACGAGATCGAGGCGACCCTGCCGGACTTGATCTTATACCTGAAGTCTTATGCCGGCGGGCAGGATGAGGATAGGATAGACCCATGAAAATTGCCATAGGCTCCGATCACGGTGGCTTTGAAATGAAGGAAGCCCTCAAGGAATTCCTGACGGGGCAAGCGGTCCAAGTCGAGGACGTCGGTTGTTTCAGCAAGGACCCGGTGGACTACCCGGACATGGCCGCACTCGTCGCGGCCAATGTGTCCCAGGGCCTGGTGGACCAGGGCATCGTTATTTGCACCACCGGCATTGGCGTAAGCATCGTGGCCAATAAATTTCCGCGCGTGCGCGCTGCCCTGTGCCTGAATCCCCGCATGGCCATGATGGCCCGCTCCCATAACAATGCCAACGTGCTGGCCCTCGGCGGCGAACTGGTCACCATCGCCGAGGCCCAGGCCATCGTAACCGCCTGGTTGCGCGAAGATTTTGATTCCGGCGAGCGCCATCACCGGCGCGTGCGCAAAATCAATGCCTATTCCTGCAACACCGTGGACCCGGTTGATGTCTATGAGACCGACCCTGAAATTTACGCCGTTCTGCGCAACGAGGCCACGCGGCAGGGCGAAAACCTGGAACTCATCGCCTCCGAAAATTACGTCAGCCAGTCCATCCTTGAGGCGGCCGGTTCATTGCTGACCAATAAATACGCGGAAGGCTATCCCGGCAAGCGCTGGTACAACGGCTGTAAATTCGTGGACGAGGCCGAGCGCCTGGCTATTGATCGCGCCAAGCAGTTGTTTGGCGCCGACCATGTCAACGTCCAGCCGCACTGCGGCAGTTCCGCCAACCTGGCCGTGTACCTGACAGCGCTCCAGCCGGGCGATCGTATCCTGGCCATGGACCCCGGCGCGGGCGGGCACCTGACCCACGGCATGAAAACCAACGTATCCGGCCGGCTGTTTAACGTGATGCACTACGGCGTCAGCCGCGACACGGAGCAATTGGATTACGACGCCATCGCCACCCTGGCCAGGAAGCACCAGCCCAAACTGATCGTCGCCGGCGCCAGCGCCTATCCGCGCATCATTGATTTCAAGCAATTCCGTAAAATCGCCGACAGCGTCTCCGCCTACCTGCTGGTGGATATGGCGCACATCGCCGGCCTGGTGGCTGCGGGGTGTCATCCCAGTCCCGTGCCGCAGGCCGACTTTGTGACCACAACGACCCATAAGACCCTGCGCGGGCCGCGCGGCGGGGTAATTCTCTGCCAGGCGCGCTTCGCCCATGACATTGACCATCAGATTTTTCCGGGCCTGCAGGGCGGCCCGCTCATGCACGTTATCGCGGCCAAGGCGGTTTGTTTCCACGAGGCCCTGCAGCCCGCGTTCAAGGCCTACCAGGAGCAGGTCGTGCGCAACGCCCAGGCGCTTTCCGAAACTCTGAAAGCGGAAGGCCTGCGCATCGTATCCGGCGGCACCGATAATCACCTGATGCTGGTTGACCTCAGCCCCATGAATGTGACCGGCAAGGATGCCGCCGGCGCCCTGGACATTGCCGGCATCACCGTCAATAAGAACATGATCCCATTCGATACCAAGAGCCCCTTCGTCACCTCGGGTATCCGCATCGGCACGCCGGCCGTCACCACCCGGGGTATGCAGGCCCCGGAAATGAAGCTGATCGCCGGCTGGATCGTGCAGGTCTTGCGCAATCTCAACAATGCCGACGCGCTCGCCGCCATCAAGAAACAGGTCATCGCCCTGACCGACCAATTTCCCTTGCCCTGACGGCGCACCGGGCGAACTTCTTGCCGTTGTCGAGTGAGGCTCAGCCGAGACTTTTTGGGCAGCGGTTCAAACAAGGCGCAGATCGCACACGTAACCGCTTCCGCTTCCTTGCTACGATTTGCAAGGTTTCGACCAAGTTTCTATTTAACAGTTTCCACTCCTGTTGCTAAACGTTTCAAGGCCTACCCTGCATGTCATTTCCGATTTCATAATCTCGTAATGCGCGATTGTAGATCTTGACTTCATCCAGTAACCCTTTGAATAACCTGCTCCCGGTATTGATCTGGCCGATATACAATTTCGTGGCCCAGGCGGCCCATTGAAGTTTTTCTGATGAACTGGTCGTGTCCGTCAATACCAAGACTCCGTCCCGGTAGTACTTCACCGTATTCTCCCCGTCATAGGTAAACGCGACGTGATGCCAACCGTCCCAGGTGAGAACGCTTGAAGGCACACACCAGTGCCACCCTTGATTGACGGTGTTAATATGAACAGCTATTTTATTATCCCATATATCCAACCCGTAAGCCCCTTCTGCCCCGGCGATTTCATTGTAGCCCGCGAAATTCGTTGTTGGCGAATAAACCCAGGCTTCCATGGTAATGGCCGAGACCTTGAGACTGCTGTTACTGCCGCAATCGACATAATTACTTCCGTTTAAACTCAGCGCGCCGTTGATCCGGCCGTTTGCCCATTGCGGATTTCCCTGCAGGGTCCCGTTGTTTCCTCTCCATGAAGAATCGCCGGCGGTCGTTCCCGTGCCTTCGTCAAGCTTCCAATAACCCACATCTTCATCTTGCCATTCATTCCTGATTTCTTCGACTGTTAACGGGTAATTGTAAATCATGACTTCATCAATCAACCCATGGAATAGTCTGCGGTCCCCGCCGGTATTTATCTGGCCAATATATAACTTCGTGGTCCAGGCGGCCCATTGAAGTTGTCCTGATGAACTGCTCGTATCCGCCAATACCAAGACTCCGTCCCGGTAGCATTTCACCGTATTCACCCCGTCGTAGGTAAACGCAACGTGATGCCAGCCATCCCAGGAGAGAGCGCTTGAAGGCACACACCAGTGCCACCCTTGATTGACGGTGTTAATATGAACAGCTATTTTATTATCCCATATATCCAACCCGTAAGCCCCTTCTGCCCCGGCGATTTCATTGTAGCCCGCGAAATTCGTTGTCGGTGAATAAACCCAGGCTTCCATGGTAATCGCTGAGACCTTGAGACTACTGTTACTGCCGCAATCAACATAATCACTGCTTCCATTAAAACTCAGCGCGCCGTTGATCCGGCCGTTTACCCATTGCGGATTTCCCTGCAGGGTCCCGTTGTTTCCCATCAATGAAGAATCATGGGCGGTCGTTCCCGTGCCTTCGTCAAGCTTCCAGCAACCCACATCATTCGCGTCCGGCTCAATATCCACATATTCTTTCAGTTCAACATTATCCACATAAAGATTAATCGCCTGCGGCCCGTCCCAGGTCAATATCTGGATACGCAGGGCGTCATTAACTGCGGTGATTGTCTTCGTCACGCTGATCTTTTGCCATTCGGCATTAAGGATAGTCACTTGTTTTGCATAAGTCCATCCATCAACCTCTGAATACAAACATATTTTAACTTTTCCCTGCTGGGTAGCTTTAACATAGGCGCTGGCGGTATAGGTCTTGCCCCTTACCACCGGAGAACAAAGACTGTTGTAAACACCCTCGGTAGCAGCTACACCGGGTGTGGTAACCTTTAGTCCTTTCCTTGACATTGACTCCAAGGTTGTCGCCAAGACCGCGTTTTTGGCCGAACCCCAGGCCGCTATTCCCAGTTCAAAATCACCATTATAAACCATTTGATAATCCCTAGCTTCCATGAGCTCAACTTTATCCACATGAAGAGTGACCGCCTGCGGCCCGTCCCAAGTCAATATCTGGATGCTCAAGGCGTCATTAACTGCAGTGATTGTCTTCGTCACGCTGATCTTTTGCCACCCCCAGTTGAGTTCCGTCGTCTGATTGGCATACGTCCATCCGTCACGTTCTGAATACAGACAAATCCTGACCCTGGGCCGCACCCCGGCGGTTCTTCCTGCTACATAGGCGCTGGCGGTATAGGTCTTCCCCTTTTCCACCGGGTAACAAAGACCGCTGTAAACACCCTCGCAATAATTCGAACCGGGTGTGGTGACCTTTAATGCATTCCCTGACAACGCATCGGACGATAGTGCCAATGCCGCGTTTTTGGCCGAACCCCAGGCCGTTGTTCCCAGTTCAAAATCACCATTATACATCATCCGATAATCCCTGGCTTCCATGAGCTCAACTTTATCCACATGAAGAGTGACCGCCTGCGGCCCGTCCCAGGTCAATATCTGGATACGCAAGGCGTCATTAGTTGCGGTGATTGTCTTCGTCACGCTGATCTTTTGCCACCCCCAGTTGATTTCCGTTGTCTGATTGGCATACGTCCATCCGTCACGTTCTGAATACAGACAAATCCTGACCTTGGGCCGCACCCCGGCGGTTCTTCCTGCTACATAGGCACTGGCCGTATAGGTCTTCCCCTTTTCCACCGGGTAACAAAAATCGCTGTAAACACCCTCGTAATAATTTGAACCGGGCGTGGTGACCTTTAATGCGTTGTTCCCTGACAACGCATCGGAAGATATCGCCATCACCGCCTTGTAAAAGACCGAACCCCAGGCCGCTGTTCCCAATTCAAAACCGCTGTTCTCAACCAGGTTGATGCGCTGCCAGCCGATGCTTAACTGCATGTATCCGGCTGTCCAGCAGGGTGATTGTTCTTTCAATGAGTAATCGCCAATATCGGTATATAACGGATTGACGGATATGCATCCGGTGCCGGCGCTTGTGCCGCTGTAATTCTGATTAATGCAAAATACATCATTGTAAGTGGAAACGCAGACGGCGCTGTCCAAACAAGTGATTCCCTTGTTAGCCGTTATGATGCTGTGCGTAATATTTAAGGCCGAATTGTTGCGCGCCAGAATTCCCTGCTGGGCATTCCCCACCGTTATCCTTTCAATATTTGCCTGCGAATTTCCCGTCATTTCTATGGCAGTATTCTGAACCGTAAAAATGCACCGCTTGATTTGGATGTTCCGCGAAGAATTTATGCTGATCCCGTTCGTGCCCGTAAACATGATGTTATCAATGAACACATTACTTACAGAATTAAGCGCCATAAACCCCGTTATCCACACCAGGTCCGGAGAAGTTCCGATAAGCTCAACTCCGTCTTTCAAGACAAGGTTTTCATTATAAATTCCCTTATTCAGACGAAAGGTTTTTATGCCCGGCTCCGCCATGTCGATCGCATCCTGAATGCTCCTGAAGGGAGCTTCGGCTGTGCCCATTTCATTGGTGCTGTTCGGATCCACATATATTTCATCCAGATGACGAGCATAATATTTCAGGTAAATCCAATTGGATGACAAATCGTGCGTGTCCACGGCCCGGGCCCGGAAGGTGATCACATAAGGCGGCGTCGCGCCCAAATCATAATATGATTCCAGATAATTCGTGTTTGCACTGTCCAGCGGGTGCCAAATGTTTTGATTATTGATTGAACATTCCAACTCCGTCATTTTAACACCGTCTTCGTCGCTCGCGTTAATCATTACTTTTATCTGGCCGTTGGCACCTTCCTGAAAAGAGCCGGCACATTCCGGTAGGTCGTTAAATGCCGTCCAGCCTTTGACGCTCTCCGTATCCTGAATATAAACATAAATCCTTTGCCCGTTGGCGACTGGATTGGTGGGCGCGACCGTTAAGTCCAGGCTGTTATCGCCGCTTGTCAGGGGATTAGCGGTTGATGCCGATGGCCCCGGCACCGAGTAACTGTTCAAGCCGACATAAGCTATTCTATCGGCGGAAACCAGGGAATTGTCTATATTGGCCGGTATTGCCTTGACATACAGGTTCGTGTTCCAGGCCGGCCCGGCGCCCTTAGCCCTCCTGAAAATATGGATGGGTGCGCTTAAGGAATTTTCGGCGCACATGTTTCTCAGGTTAACTGTGACGCGGCCGGTATCAGGATCATAAGCAATGCCGTCTTTTTTAATTACGAGGGGCCACTGCGTCCCGCCCCCCCAGATGTCATATAGTTTGCCGCCGGGAGTCTTCATTTCATCCCTTAAAAACATATACTTGCTGGTTGTGGCCGTCTCGTTTGATTTGGTGATCTTGTTCCAGTAGGTGAATCGGTTGGTCGTTTCATCATGCCCGTACGGTCCGTTAAAGCAGTAGGCGGCCGCCAGGGATTTTGCGCCTGATCCTCCTGCCGCCCAAGTCACCTTGCTAAGTGGAAACGCATTATAGATGGATACCTTGACATGATCCGTATTCGGATTATTGAGCAAAATATAGCCGCCGTAATTCTGAAAAGTATTAGTGAGCGGAACATACCAGAATTTGCCGTCGGGAGCGGAATCATTAAACGCTTTTCCTTCTTCCAGGAGGTTTCCCGATAAATCATAACTCTCCCAATAAATCCCCAACATGGGATTATTACCCGATAATGTCGGGATTCCTTTGGCCATGATTGAAAAATCCAGGAGCGTATTCCCAAGCCCGCTCCCGCATACTTGCGAAGCAATTCGCAAGGTGTTTGAAGATACGATCCCGCCGCTGCCGCCAACGCCAATGTTTGCGGCATGGCAAGCCCGTGGCGGCGGCGAAGTTGCCACCACATACACTACATAATTGGTCGCCACATAAGATTGTCTGACACGATTGGTAGTGATAACGGATCCATTGGTTTGATTAATATTCCATGCCCAAGAAGGCCTGGTCTCAAAATCGCCTTCCTGGCAGATCGGAACCTCGTTGGCAGCCAAAACAAAATTATCCAGCCAGATTACCCCGCTCTTTACGGCATTTTCAATTTTATTTTCGACGTCCTGATCCGTAAAATATCTTTTGCCGGCCGGCCAATCGGCATCAATGAATGTGGCCGGATAATAAAGACCCTGATAGTATGCTCCACTTGCCGCGCTATTGCGGACAGTAAACTGATAACATGAATGATACTTTATGTAATTATTGCCCCGGTCTAACGCGGACCATTCACTCATGTATTTTTGAAAAACATTGAACCCGGGATAATATTCATCGGGCACCTCAATCTTATAGTCATAATACCTTGAATATGAATATTGTCCGGGCAGTTTTAAGAATTCTTCCGGCGTGCCCGGCGCTTCCTTCGTCGTAAAGCCTGACTCGGTATTGGCAATCCCCCATCCCCGGCTTTGACGGCTTTCCACCACGCCATCCGCATTCGTATATGCAAAATAATTTGTTTCGATCATTTGTTTAAGGAATGGATAATGACTGCCGGTGCCGGGAGATCCGGGATAATCCCCGGGCCCGGTTGAATTTAAGCCAACCATTCCATGGGCGGCGCCGCCATTCATCCCATACCAATCCACCCAGGGAATGTCCTGAATGGAGCCCAGCAATTCTTGATTTGACATAAAATATGCCAGGGAATGGATAAAAATAATCTTGGGATAATTTTCATTTTTCCATTCATACAGTTTCTTGTAGGTCTGCATGACGACTTCCCGCATCCTTTTTTCCTTTTCTTCAGGACTCAGTCCGGCATATTCATGATAGTCGTGCAAAGGAAAGAATTTGCTTAAATATTGGGAAGGTCCACCAGGCGGAAAACACAACGAAAAATACCACGATACTCTCCAGTAATCTTCCTGTTCGATGGCAAAGATATACACCCCGCGTTCATACCGGCCTTTAATCTTCGGCTTCATATAATTTTCCAGCCAAAAATCGCAATATTTCTGCACCGTATCCAGTTCGGGCACCCATCGAATGGGTCCATTATAAGTGTCAAGATTTGGATTAGGATTGCAATTTTCATCCATTAGCGCGTTATTGGGAACGGCCTCGCATCCGCCGGAAAGGAAGCGCCAGTTTTTATAATGCGGACCCGCTACGCCCTCTTGCCATTGCAGATGGTTTTTATAAGCTTCCATGATCTGGTTTTCGGTCAGGGCGTGCAGATCATATATTCCCGGGTATTGCATATACCACAGTTCTGCTGTATATCTTTGAATAGAGTTAATACCCGCCGCCTTCAGTGCGTTTACGTAACGGGCATCCAGCGGATACTGCCACTGAGCAGTGCTCACCATGGCCGCAAACATGTTGTTCAATAAAAGTCCGCCAAGGACAACTAATCCGACGGTGATTTTTTTCATGGCTTTTCCTCCATCTATTGACTTTTAAAGACACGCTTCTTTCTTTTGACTATATCCTAATTATCTGGTACAAATTTGACGATATTAATCTGCTAACACAAATCGTCATGATTAAGCATGATTAAATATGTTACGAGGTATGAAAGCATCTTTAAAACATCCGCTTAGCCTGCCGGCTTCCATTCCGGTTTTGGAACCATTACAGGAACAGGGGTTGGATTTATGTAACGTGGATGCGGCAACAATCTTGCCCGGCACTTTCCCGATGTTCGCCGCGGTTGCGGCACCGGCCCTGCCCGGCAGTTTCCCGCGACCGCTGGTGGCAAGGCCAGAGTGGTTTTATTCTCTCGCGCTGGGCGGGTGTTGTTATATGCAAGTGCCCGGCAAAGCGCTGAAATTAAAACGCGGAGATATGTTTATTATAAGCCCAACCTGCCTGCGGGGTTATACCGGGCAGAAGGGCAAGCGGTATTATCGAAACTTCTGGGCATGGCGTTCTCCGCCGCTCATTCCGTTTATTAAGCCGGAAGAAGGACAATACTTGATGATTAAACTGTCGGAACAAAAGATCAAACGATTGCAGTTTCTACATCTGGCTTGCCAGAAAATAGTGCGCCGCATAGATCAGTTCACGCAGTTTAAATTGCACAACATTCGCATGGAAATTGACTTGCTATTGGCACAGACTCACGTTGCTCCCGACTTGACTGAAACTCCCGCCTTGCAATTTGTCCTGGCACTGCGCTGGATGAAAGAACACATGACCATGCGCAATGCCATCAGCGCGCTGTGCAAGTATCTGGGCATATCGCCGGCCACGCTTAATAGATTGTTCCACCGCCGGTTAAAAATTTCTCCGGCCGCTTATCTCCAGAAGTTAAAAATGAAAAGCGCCCAAACATGGCTCCAATCCGGAAATTCATCAGTTAAGGCCATTGCCTACCAATTAGGTTATAAACATCCAAACGCCTTCAGCCGTGCTTATAAGCGCCACACCGGTGTCGCCCCCACTCAGGGTCAGCCCTGAATGGCGCTTAGTTAAGGCCTAATACTCGCTTGCTCAATGGCTTACGGCGCGGCGGTTCAGGGATGGTGCGGAAGAGCACCAAGCGGGAAATCTGCTGCATGCGCTTGAGCGTTAGCTGTACGTACCGCCAGTTTGCAATCGCCTTTTTCATCCACAGATACTGCTCCTTGGACATGGCCACCGACACGGTCTTCTTCAACTCCTTGCGACTCCATTGATAGCACGGTCCGCCCGCACCAGGGCCGCGATCTTGGACGTATCCGTGACTGATCCACCCCGTACGCGCCAGTTGCCGCTGTAGCCGGCCATATTCCCTCTGTAGTTCTGAAA
>VSJD01000139.1 GCA_008636095.1 Kiritimatiellota bacterium
TTGCCGCTGGAGTTTACAACCGCGAATTCGGGATGCGCATCGGCAAACTCCTTTTGATCGTGATACAGGAAACGCATATAAACCCGCGTCTGGAGTCCGAGACGTTTGGCTTCAAGGGCCTGGGGCAAGGCGAAATCCACCTTGTCCACTGGAATTGATAACTTCATCTCGTTAACCTCCGGCAGGACCGTGTTAAATCCCAGCCCGGCCAGTTTCCGGATATAAAACTCCTGGACGGACGGAAGTTCGAAATGGAGACTCTTTTCCGCCGTCCAGCATGATGTTTCAATTCGCTTAGGCCGCATGGTTTTGCCGGAACGGACAAGCGCAATGTCGCCCTTGCGGAAAACATTCCCTTTTTTATCCTGTATGCGCCATGCTATTGTGGCCGGCAGGGAAATGTCCTCGGAAACATTGAAAATTAAAAGACGCGTATAATATAAGCCTTTACCCAAAGCGTTTTCCGCCGGCGGCATTAATGAACTCCTGATATTCTCGCCCTTTGCCTCGCAAACGACCCGGTACGTCCGTCCCGGCAGGAGCTTGATATTATTATGTTTCCCGGGAGGCAACCAGAAAGCTGTTTTTTTGCCTTTCTCCGCCTTGACGCAGACAGGGGTTTCCGTCCGCCAATCAAGTACAATTTCTCCTGTCTGATTGTCCCGGATTTCAAGGCGTCGGAAATAAAGAGTCCCCGATTCGGTTGGATTTTGCGGCCATTTTAGAAGGAGCGGAACAAAACTCCGGGCGCTGGACGGCGGCGTCACCGTATGCTCAAAAGTGCGCCAATCGAACGATCCGAAAAATTTAATGACCGGCATATACTCAATGGTAGTGCCCGTATTTTGCCATTTAGGATCAAGGGGCGATGCGCCGTCCCAGACTGAATATCCAAAATTAAGCTCGATCCCCTCGCAAACCAGGGTCATATCAGGCTGATAGTGAAACTCATTCCGTCCTTGTCCGGCGCGGGCGGGCTTCTTAAATATCGCAACGAGCTTGGATATAAACCCCTGCTTCTGTCTTTGCCCATCGCTGGAGCCCTCCTTAAATATCTCTGCAAGGGAATCAATCCGCCGGCCGCCCCAGTCACAGGCGTCAGTCGCGGCGACAGTAAGATCGCTTGGTTTGATGCCCTCCGGAAAATCAAACACAAAGGTATACTCGCTGTCGGCCAGCCCTTTTGCGGGAATAAGACGCGGATGCAGTGTCAATATTCCGCCGGGAGTCGTCTCAATTGTTTCGGCATAGAAAGGAAGTTTGCAACTCTCGCTTTTTTCACGAACCGCAGAGGCCGGACGGGATAATTCCGCGGATAACCTTGCATCCCGGTCAATGAAATCATTTGTTGCTTCGCACACCCATCCTTGGATGCCGAGGAATAAAACAACTAACAAAAGACATTTTCCGTGCATTCGTTGTAATTTATCTTTCATTTTATCTCCCTTTCGTTGGCGCGTTTATCCCGCATGTTTTTTTGCATAAGCCGATTGAGAGAGTAAGTGCCCTTAAAAAAACGTAAAAAGTATTTCGCCGTCCGTTCCTGACCCGGAGATCTAAAATTCACTTTAACTGCTTTTTTCTGCTCATTAATTTAAATCAGGTGCTTATTCGTTGAACACCGTAGCTTCAAATACCGTGGGCAGTGACGTGATGATGGCCATTACGTGTGGCGTTGCGACAGGCAGCAACTGAGCGGAAGTGGCTTGGATACCGGCGCTCGATTAATTCTTCTGAATTCGGCATTTCTTCCTCATTCGACCGTCACCGATTTGGCGAGGTTGCGCGGTTGGTCGATGGGACAGCCCCGGCATTTGGCAATGTGATATGCCAGTAACTGCTCGACGATCACCACCGGGATCGGCGCCAAGAAATCCAGGCAGCGCGGGACGCGGATGATGTCGTTGCAGTAGCGGTTCACTTCATCGTCGCCTGCCGTGGCGATGGCAATCACGGGCGAAGAGCGCGCGCGGCATTCCTGCATGTTGCTGATCGTCTTGCTCTTGCCGTGAAGGTCGGGCACGGCTACCACCACCGGTACATGCTCGTCCAGCAGGGCGATCGGCCCGTGTTTCAGTTCGGCCGCGTGGTAACCTTCGGCGTGGATATAGGAAATCTCCTTGAGCTTCAAGGCCCCTTCCAGCGCCACGGGATACATATAACCCCGGCCAAGGTAAAACATGTGTTCGGCGCGGGCGTATTTTTCGGCAATGACCTTGATCGCCGGCTCCTGCTCAAGCGCCGCGGCGGCGACCTCCGGCGCGCGCAGGAGCTCGCGTACCAGGTCGCGCCCCGTACTGCCGGACAGGCGCCGTGCCCGGCCGAAGACGATGGCCAGCATGGCCAGCACCGCCACCTGCGCGGTGAACGCCTTGGTGGAGGCCACGCCGATTTCCGGTCCCGCGTGCAGGTACACGCCGCGCTCCGTTTCCCGCGCGATGGTCGAGCCGACCACGTTGCAGATACCGAGTACCGTGGCACCCTTGCGCATGCCTTCGCGGACGGCTTCAATGGTGTCGGCCGTTTCGCCTGACTGGCTGATGGCCAGCAGGAGCGTATCGCGTTCGATGATCGGATTCCGGTAGCGAAATTCAGCGGCCTGTTCGATATCCGTGGACAGGTTGGCCAAATCCTCAAAAAAATACTTGCCCACCATGCCCGCGTAATAGGAAGTTCCGCAGGCCGCGATGGTAACATAATGGATCCGCGCGATTTCCGCGGGTGTCATGCGGATGCCGCCCAAGCGCGCGGTGCCGTCCTTTTCGAGGAGCCGCCCGCGGATGGCATTGGCCAGGGCCTGGGGTTGCTCGTGGATCTCCTTGAGCATGAAATGCTCGAAGCCGCCCTTCTCGATTTGGCCGAGGCTCCAATCAATGTGCGTCAGTTCCCGGCTGACGGGCACGTTTTTAATCGAGGAAATATCGAGCCCCTCGGCCGTGATGGTGGCGATATCCTCATCGTTTAGAAACACGACTTGCTTCGTGTAGTTGATGATGGCGCTAATGTCCGAGGCCACGATGGTTTCGCCATTGCCCACCCCGATGGCGATGGGACTGCCCTTGCGCGCCGCCACGATCAGGCCGGGGTGCCGACTGCTGATGACGGCAATTCCATAGGTGCCCTCCACCCGCTCCAGGGCGGCGGCCACGGCGCGATGCAAATCCCCCTCGTAACATTCCTCAACAAGGTGCGCCAGGACTTCCGTGTCCGTTTCGCTGGTAAAAACGTAGCCTTTCCGGATCAGGCGCTCTTTCAGCGCAACGTAGTTTTCGATGATCCCGTTATGGGCCACCGCAAATTCGCCGCTGCGGCTGAAATGCGGATGCGCGTTATTCTCCGTCGGCGCCCCGTGCGTAGCCCAGCGGGTGTGCCCGATACCCATGGTGTAGTCGGGGCCGGCCTGGTCGGGAACATCCGTTTCGATCCGGCTGATCAGCGTGGCGATCTTGCCGACCGAGCGTACGCGCACAAGGGCCTTGCGGCGGGATGAATACAGGACCACCCCGGCCGAATCATAACCGCGATATTCCAGGCGCTGGAGTCCGGAAACAATCACGCCCGTTGCATTCCGTTGGCCGACATAGCCGACAATGCCGCACATGGCAATACCATCTCCTTTCTAATGCGAGCTATGCCCGCAACCTAAATTCGAAATCCGAATATCGAAATCCGAAACAAATCCAAATAAGTAAATGAAGCAAATTTAAAACAAGATCGTTTTGGTCATTTAATATTTGGTCATTTGATATTGTTTCGGATTTCGTGCTTAGAATTTCGGATTTTTCACTTTTGCCTTTCTTCAGAACGCCTTTCGTCGCGTGATCAACTGCTTGCGGTCCTGGCCGTTTGAAATCATGACCACGGGCAAATCCAGCCAACGCTCGATCTGATTGATGTAAGCGCGTGCCGCCGCGGGCAGTTCCTGGAAACTTGTTGCGCCCGTGGTCGGCTGCTTCCAGCCGGGTAAGAACGTATAGATGGGTTCCGCCGTGGCCAGGTCCACCGGGTTGGCCGGCCACTCGGTCAAGCGCTTACCGCCGCAACGGTAAGCCGTGCAGACGCCGATCTGCTCAAACCCGTCGAGGACATCGAGCTTGGTCAGGATGAGTCCATCCAGGCTGTTTAACCGCGCGGCGCGGCGCAACTGCACGATGTCAAGCCATCCGCACCGGCGCGGGCGTTTGGTCGTGGCGCCATATTCGCCGCCGATGTGCCGCAGGGTCTCGCCCGTGGCGTCGTGGAGCTCGGTCGTAAAGGGACCCTCGCCCACGCGCGTGGCATAGGCCTTGCTCACGCCCAGGATGCGGTCAATGGCGTGCGGGCCAATGCCCGTGCCGACGCAGACGCCGCCGGCAATTGTATGGGAGCTGGTCACGTAGGGGTAGGTGCCGGCGCCGATATCCAGCATAGTGCCCTGCGCGCCCTCGTATAAAATATGTTTGCCCTTGCGGCGTGCGGTATCCAGCAAAATGCCCGTGTCCACAATTAGATCCCGGAACGGCCGCAACAGGGCAAGTGCTTCCTTGGTTACGCGGTTCACGTCACAGACTTCACGTGCGCGGTCCTTCGGTAACAGGGCGCGATGGCTGTCCAGGCAGGTTTTCACCTGGGCGCGGAAATAGTCCGGATCGAGTGTATCGCCCATGCGTACACCCGTGCGCGCGGCGCGGTCGGCATAGGCCGGTCCAATGCCCCGCTGGGTCGTGCCTATTTTGCGGTTACCCCGCTGGGCCTCGGTGGCCTGATCGAGGGCCAGATGGCAGGCAAGGATCAAATGCGCTTCCCCGCTAAGACGCAAACGCTTGCGCCACGCGGACTCCGGCAAGTGGATGGCAGCTAATTCTTCCACCAGCTTTTGCGGGTTCACGACGACCCCGCCGCCGATTAGATTCATGACGCGTGGCCGCAGAATACCGGAGGGCAGAATATGGAATACAAATTTCTGGCCGTCGTGAAATACAGTGTGGCCGGCGTTATCGCCCCCCTGAAAGCGGACGACGACATCCGCCTGGCCCGCAAGGGCATCCACGATTTTTCCCTTGCCTTCGTCGCCCCACTGCGCCCCGACAATGACTAAAGATGGCATGTGTTCTCCTCTGAATAGTATTTTTTTAACCACGGATATCACGGATAACACTGATATATATCAGTCCAACTATCGGACCGATTAATTATCTGCATCTCTCTCTGTTATCCGTGCTATCCGTGGTCAATTCTTGTCCGATGCGACGAATAAATCTTTCGCTTTTACGGATGGGTGATGGTAGCGCTTGCGCTTCTGTGTCACCCAGCCGAACTGGATGGCCTCCACGGGGCACCATTGCAGGCAGGCCATGCATTGCTCGCAATTGCCATGCCACTGCGGGCGGTCATCTTTCAGGTCAATGTTGAGCCGCGGACAGATTTTGGCGCACAGGCCGCAATGCGTGCAGGTATCCATCACCCGGAATTTGATGTCGGCTGTTTTAAACTTCGGCATACCGAATTTATACAGGAACCCCGTAAGCCAGTTGACCAGAAAAAAGCTCTTTTCGACCGGTCGGTTGCGGCGCGCTTTGATTAGCTCAGCAATTTCAGTGACCCGCGCGCGGGCCCGTGCGAACAGCTTCTGCTGTTTGGCTTCCGCAATGGCGCCATACAAGGCCGTATAATTGCCGGGCATGACAATCGAAAAACCGGCAGACAAGTTCCCGCCCCGCGCGCGGAGCGCCCGCTCTACCAGTGTCAGTGTGCCGCCGGGAAATCCGCCGCAGGTGCAGACAGCAAATAGATACGGAATGCCGTGCCACTTCCGCGAGCTGATAAAATCAGTCACGATCCGCGGTGGCCCCCAGGCGTACACTGGAAACACGATGCCGGCGGCGTCGGCCGCACCGGCGGCGTTGGCCGCACCGGCGGTCGGCTCCTGGAGCGCTCGGGGAATGGCAATCAGCGTTGTGTTTCCCAGGGCGGCGGCCAGGTCGCGGGCAATGACCAGCGAATTGCCCGTGCCGGAAAAGTAATATAGAATGGTATTCATGCTAACGCGGGCTTGCCCGCACCCAAAAGATTTTTAACTACAAAACACGCGAAACATACGAAAGTTCAGCAAATAAGTCATTCGTGTTTGGTCTGTCGTCTGTCTTCCTATTTCTACATTCTGCATTTCTTCAGAACGGCGTCCACTTGCGTCACGGCCGTGCCGATGTAACTGGCTGGGTCCAGGCAGCGATCCAGGGCGGACGCCGTCATGACTTTTGTGACGCGCCGATCCCGCAGCAGGATTTCCTTGAGCGACTGGTTGACGGCAAACGCCGTCCGTGCGGCCTGCCGCAGGATTTCATGGGCCGCCTGTCGGCCTAAGCCCCGTTTCACCAGCTCCAGCATGATCCGCTCGCTCATGATCAGGCCGTTGGTCAGGCCCAAGTTTTTTTGAATGGCCTGTTCGCGGATATCCAAGCCCCGCAGAATCTCGTCCAACTGGCGGAGCAGGTAATCGGTCAGGATGAAGGCTTCCGGGAAAATCACGCGTTCGGCGGCCGAATTGGTCAAATCGCGTTCGTGTTCGAGTGGGATATTTTCCAGGGCCGGGGCCACCTGGGCCCGGATGATCCGTGCCAGGGAACAGATGCGTTCGCTCTTGTGCGGATTGCGTTTCTGGGGCATCGTGGAAGAACCGACCTGTAGTTTCTGGAACGATTCGAACACCTCGCCGATTTCCGTGCGCTGGAGATTGCGGATTTCCCGGGCGATTTTTTCGCCCGTTGCCGCGAGCAGGGCCAGATCGAATACAACTTCGGCATGGCGATCCCGCTGGATCACCTGGTTGGAAACCATGACCGGCGTTAGTCCCAGCGTTTTCATCACGAGGCGTTGCAGTTGCGGCGCATCCGGTCCGAAACTTGCCTGGGTGCCCACGGCGCCGGTCATCTGGCCCACCCGGATGCGGCGCTGGGTTTCGGCCAGCCGATCAAGGTGCCGCCGTACTTCGCTGGCATAAATTGCGAATTTCAGCCCGTAGGTGGTCGGGACAGCATGCTGGCCATGCGTGCGGCCGACGCACACTAGCTTGCGCGTGCGCCTGGCCAAAGCCGCGAGCGTCTTAAGCAAAGCCTGGGCGTCCTGCACGATTAGATTCAGAGCGGCGCCGAGCTGTAAGGCCAGGGCGGTGTCTTCGATATCGTACGAGGTGGCGCCCAGGTGCACATATTTACCGGCCTTGCGGCCGCATGCTTCAGTCAGCGCCCGCACCATGGCCATGAGGTCGTGGTGAATGTCCGCTTCAATCGCCTTGACCCGCTTCAGCCGGACCTTGGCTACGGTAGCGTTGCGGCTGATGACGGTGGCCGCCGCCTTTGGAATGTGTCCCAGCTGGGCGTGGGCGCGCGCCAGGGCCGCCTCGACCGTCAGCCAATTCTGCAGTTTGGCCTCTTCGGTAAAGAGCGCGCGCATGGCATCGGAGTAATACCGGAATTCAATGGGATGAACGTTCATAATAAAACCTCAATTAATGCAAAATGCAGAACGCTTGGATCACTGTTTTTTCGAACTGCGGCGATTTAAAAATACAGTGGATCCTATTGTTCTGCGGTCTTTATTCTATCTCTCCAGTATCCGGGCCTACGCTTGCAGTGGACAATGGCAATGATCCAAATGCGCTTGCCAAGATACATGTAGACGACCAGATAAGGGAAACAATGCGTGAAGTATCTTCGTGTTCCGTCTTCGCGAAGAGGCCAGCGTTCCGGGAAACGTTTGACTGTGTCAACCGAGCGTTCCACTTCCGTTTCGAAATCCAAGCCGAGTCCGGGAGATTTGTCCTCGTAATACGCAACGGCATCCCATAGCTCGACCTCGGCCTCGTGCAGAATAGTAGCGGGCATCATTTGTACTTGGCCTTGATGTCGGCAAAGACGTCCTCGGCGGGACGGCTTGTAACCTTCCCTTCGTGCACCATCTGGACACGACGTTGAATCTCTCGCTCCTGATCGGGACCAAGTTCGAAATGTACAGGGTCATCGAGACTAAGGATCAGATCGTGCGCAAGGCTGGCGCGCTCGCGGGCCGACAATGCCATGGCTTCACTTTGGATTTCTTGAACCGTGTTCATAATTGAATACTACCAATGCCAAAGGACCCTGTCAATTTGATAATCAGCAGAATCGACAGAACGCCCGCGCTCAACCTCGCCGGTGGACGCGTAGCGGACACCGGCGTAGTGTGGCAGCGCGGTGTTCGGTTGCGCGCTCGCCGCCCCTTCCGTTCCTAGAATTCTGGCGAGTACTTAAGAAGGACAGGATGCCATGCGAGGCGCATGACTTTCACATTCCGAATCTGGATATGGCTGCAATACGCCTCGAACCCTACTTTTGTGAATCTCCGGGAGTCTATGGGGTTAGGATCGGTCACTTCAAGAACCAATTGTCCATTTACGAATATGAAGCAATGACCGTCAATACTCCCCCCTTGAATGTGGTAGGTTCGTCCTGGCGCAAAATCAAGCAATGGAGTTGCGGCAGTGAGTTTGTAGTCAGGAGACTTTTCAATGCCCACTTTCCCGGTCCACCATCCCTCCAAACCGGCAACGTAGGCAGGGCCGCGCTGATTCTTGTCTTTGTCCCAACTGCCGTTCCACATGAAATCAATGTCATGCGTGCAGGGTAAGACCGTTCGCGCTTCGAAGTCCACCATGACATTTCCCGGATAATCTCCCTTCAGAAATATCATTCCCGGGCAATTGGCGGGATTCTTCCCGGTAAGCCACTCGCCCTGAACCTGCCAATCACCGCTGTTGATGGTCCAATTGGCAGAGAAATGTTTATCCGAAATAGGCTCATTGTATAGAAGTTCCGATTTCTCGATATCAATGTTCTTGCCCATTATTTCAAGCATAAGGTCATTCCCTCCTTGGACACGTTTCCTGAATCCGATAAGTGACCGAACCATTAATTGACCGATGTCGTCATCAAATTATTTGCATTCAAGGATACGGCGGGCATTCGTCATGCAACATCAACAACAAAATCATTTCGAATTCCGCATTTTTCATTTCTGCAGATACCCTTTCTTCTGCAAATTGGCTGCAATGCGTTCTTCCACTGGTTCGTCCGTCACGACAAATTCGCGGCCGGTAATGGTTTCATAGGACTGGATGTAGCGCCGGGCGGCTTCGAGGCGCACGTCGTCGGGCATGGGGGGTGGGACACCTTCCCCGCGGAAGCCGCGCGCGGCGAACCATTCGCGGACATATTCCTTGTCGATCTTGCGCTGGTCGGCGCCCTGCGCGAACAGTGTTGCGTAGGTGTCGGCAAACCAGTAACGGGACGAATCGGGGGTATGGATTTCATCGGACACGATGAGTTGTCCGTTGCGCCGGCCGAGTTCGTATTTGGTGTCCACGAGGATCAGCCCGCGTGCTGCGGCATAGCGCACGCCGAAATCGAACAGCCGCAAGCACATCTCACCGGCGGCATCGAAAAGTTCGGCCGTGATCAACCCTTCGGCCAGGGCCTCTTCCCGGGATATGGGACGATCATGGGCTTCCAGCTTGGTGGTTGGCGTCAGGATGGGACGCGGTAGTTTCTGGTCCTTGCGCAGGCCGTCGGGCAACAGATTGCCGCAGTAATTACGGATGCCGCGTTCGTAGTTATACCAGAGCGAGGTTTTGGTGACACCGGTGATATACCCGCGTACAATCAATTCGATCGGCAATTGCTCGCATTCGGCCACGACCATGACGTTGGGATCGGGCACATCGAGGACATGATTGGGCGCAATGGCGCGGGTCTGCTCGAACCAGAAAGCCGCCAGCTGATTCAGTACCTGGCCCTTGAATGGGATTGTGCCGAGGATGCAATCGAAGGCCGAAATCCGGTCCGTGGTAACCAGGATGCGCTTTCCCGGTTGTTTGTATGAATCACGCACCTTGCCGGTTTCGCGCTCGCCCATGCCGGCCAGGTTGGTTTCCCGTAACGGGCTCTGCAATTCTTTGCGGAGGCGTACTTCCGACATCATGTGTTTTTCTCCAATGCGGACTATGCCCGTAAGGTTGCTAATGTGTCTTGAATTCGGTTCGGGAAAGGCGGCGGCGATCTTGGCCGCCTGCCTGTTTGCCGCGCTCGCATGGACACGAGTCCTATGGCTTCGCGCGGCGCACCGGCATTCGGCTCAAGCTTGCCTTGCTTTCCCGAATCCCGCTTGCGCGGGAAACCGAATTCGAGCCACGGTGGCCACGCTCTCGCCGAACGCAACAGTTATTGGTTGTTCTTTGTTCTTATTCCGTCATCTATCCGTGCCCATCCGTGTCATCCGTGGTAAAAAATCTTTGCAAAAAACAAGATGATTGTAAGGCATCCCGCGTGGCACGTCAATTGCCTGGTTCGCCATTGCGAGGTTCGCCATTGCGAGGTTCGCCATTGCGAGGTTCGCCATTGCGAGGTTCGCC
>VSJD01000339.1 GCA_008636095.1 Kiritimatiellota bacterium
CGGAATGACCCGTAGTAGCAATGAACTGTCCGAAAGGACAGGGAGCAAAGGGGTCATGTTGTTCAGCGTTATTCAGAGGCCAACCAGGAATGGGATGAACCGAATGGATAAAGCAAAATCATAAGGACCCTTCCTTGTGATTGAACAACAAGAGCCGTATGAATCGAGAGATTCACGTACGGTTCCGTGAGGGACTGGAGGTGAAATTCCTCCGGTCTACTCGACTCGCCACACTGCCGGGGAAGAAACATAATTGGGTTGCGGGCGTCAGCCCACGTTAGCTAAATCCTTGCACACTGTTCAAGTCATGCAAAACATTCCCATCATCATGATTTGCCGCGAGGGATACGAGGATATCCTGCGGGACGAAATGATCGCCAAAGGCGCGATCCAGGAACCGGCCGGGTTGAACCCGCCGACCTTCGCGCCCGGCGCCGGCCTGCTCATGGTCGGTGCTCTCGCCGAGGCGGCCAACGCCGATCAGTTTGCCGCGCCGTTTATTTTTGAACAACAACGGCTGGAAACCGCGCTCTGGTTTGAAGACCAACCATTGAAAACCATGGCGCGCGCGATCGTGGTCCGGCTCCTGCCCGCAATTTCCAGCCAGACCCAGCCTTGGACCCTGCATGCGTTTGCATCCAACCCCAACGGCGCCCAGCCATTAACCCAACGGGCGGAACATGTACGGCAAGTTGTACTCGATTTCTGCGCGGACAGGTTTACGGTCGTTTCCCGGCGCTACCGGGAGCCGGCGGCGTTTTCCACCACCGACGCGTTCCTGGTCCTGCAAATATGCGTCACGCCCGGCGGCCTGTGGGGCGCCGTCATGCCGTCCCATCGGCTCAGCGATGCACGGCCGGGCGGCGTGCATCGCATGCGGTTCGATCCTGAAGCACCGTCGCGCTCATATTTAAAAATCGAAGAGGTCTTTGAACGAATGGGCGAGGCGCCCGTGCCCGGCCAGCGCGTGGTGGACCTCGGCGCGGCGCCGGGCGGCTGGAGTTATGCCTTTCTCAAGCGGGGGTGCCGCGTGCTGGCGGTGGACAACGGCCCCTTGAAACTCAAAGACATGGGAACTGCCAGAGGAAGCCTGACACACCTCCGTGAAAATGGCATCTCATTTACGCCGCCGCCCGCCTGGCAGCCACTGGACTGGATGGTCAGCGACATGCTGATTCCACCCGGTCAAACGCTGGATATGTTCCGAAAATGGATGGAGCATGGCTGGATGCGCCGCTTTGTTTTCAATGTCAAACTCCCGCAACAGCAGCCCTACCCGGTCTTGAAGCCCATCGAAGCGTATTTGCACAACCAATCCGGAATCAAGTTTCACATCCGCCAGCTTTATCACGACCGGCGCGAGGTGACGGTGTTTGGGACGCGGCATTAGCAACTTTCCGGTGAAATGTCCGAGTGGGAAAACGTCGAATCAAGATCCTTATCCGTATTCATTCGACGTTCGGTCTGTCGCTTGCCCTTCGTAGCGCTTTGGCGTAGGAGGGTCCGTTGTCCGATTTCAGACATTCGGCGTTGGGCGTTCGATCCGCCGTAGGCGGACAAGTGCTTGCGCGCCTGTGGCGAGTTGGATGTTCGGCGTTTGCTTCTCTGTTCCGCTACCGTCAGTCGTCCGATCTTCCGGCCCCTACCCCGGTTCCGCGGGGATTTTCAGATGCAGGGCACGGGGCGCCACCCAGACTTGAAACCGGTCGCTGACCGGCCATTCCTCGCCATCATACTGCGCCGCCTCCGGGCGGGACAAGCGCACCTCGATCCGCTGACCACGGGCATAAGCGGAGACTTTATTCAATCGTTCGGCCAACTCCTGGATGCGGCGCGGGTGATTGCGGAACGCGAGAAAATATTTTGCCAGATAATCCGTGTGGCCGGTGAACACCACCACGTCAAGCAAGCCGTCATTGGCATACGCATCGGGGCAAATGACGAATTCGCCCCCATAGTTGCGGGTGTTGTTGATGACCAGGTTGATGATTGACCCCGTATACCAAGGCCGACCATCAATGGCAATCTCCGCGTTCAACGGCACCTGCCGCCAGAACCTTTGCCCCACACACCAACTGTAGAGCAGATTCCCCTTGAGGATGCGGCGTATGAGCGGAAAGCTTGACACTTCCTGCTTAAGACGGTTGTGTTCCCGGAGAATATTGGAATCCAAGCCTACCGTCAGGGCATTCACAAAATAGACGCCGTCGAGACATCCCAGGTCCAGCCAGTAATCCGCGCCGTAGCGAATGGCCGCCACGGCGCGGCGCAGATCGCCCACAAAAAAATCGTCGCGGGCAGTCAGGCCAAAGGACTTGGCCATGTCGTTGCCCGTACCCGTGGGAATCAGCACGTACGGGGGCAACACCTGATCCGCATGGGCGGCGCGGTAGCGCATCAGGCCGTTGATCACCGCCGAATGGGTGCCGTCACCGCCGATGCCGGCAATGGCCGCATAGTACTGCGGTCCGTTCTGTTCCAGCCGCCGACTAACCTGCACATCGGGAGGCACGTCTTGCGCGGCCAGCAGTTCGCAGGAGATCTGGAAGGATTCCAGCAATGCGGCTATTTTCGGCCAGCGTTGCAGGGCAATCCCACTGCCGGCCGTCGGATTGAGCACACAAAGAATATGGGGTAATGTTTGCATGGCCTTTGATTGCCTGAATTAGGTCATGAAGTTAAGCGAAGCGCATACTTCAGGGCAACTTTTACTGTAGCTGCGGCGGTAACGCCGTGGCCACCGGAAGAACCCACGCCCTCACGGGCGCGGCTACAAACCATCACGGCTATTCTCGCGATGAAGTCCGTCATCCGGCGTCTGGCGTCCCTGCTTCGCCAAGGCTTCGCAGGGCAGGCTGGCGTCCGCTTTCGGCGGCCTTCACCGCGTTCCAGTGCGCATCCAACTCCGCGAGGGTACATTGCGCCAATTCGCGGCCGGAGAGCCGCACCCGTTGTTCCACCGCCTGAACACGTTTGGCAAATTTATCCACCGCGCGTTGTAAAACTTCTTCGGCATTCAAGCCCTGGAACCGGCTGAGGTTCACCACCGCAAACAGCAGGTCACCCAGCTCCTCGTCGATCTGCTCCGCGTCCCCCGCGGCCAGCGCCTGCTTGACTTCCGCCAGTTCCTCGTCAATTTTCGCCACCACGTCATGCACCTGATTCCAGTCGAAGCCCACCCGCGCCAGGCGCTTCTGGAGATGATGGGCCTTGTGCAGGGCCGGCAGGTGGCGAGGAATATTGCCGACCAGGGAAGGCGGTGCGTCGGAATGCTTATCGGCGGCGTCCTTTTTTTCCTGCACCTTGATGGCCTCCCAGTTTTTCAGCACTTCCGGGGACCCGGACACGCGGGTGTTGCCAAATACATGCGGATGCCGGCGGATCAATTTTTCGCAGATGCGATCCACCACTTCCTCGAAGGCAAACAGGCCCTGTTCGGAGCGGATCTGCGCCTGGAACACCACTTGCAGGAGCAGGTCGCCCAACTCATCGGCATGCTTGTCCGCCCGGCCGGAATCAATGGCGTCAATGACCTCGTAGCATTCCTCGATCAGGTACTGCTTCAACGATTCCAGCGTCTGTTCGCGATCCCAGGGACAGCCGCCCTCAGCGCGCATTTTCGCCATGATATCGAGCAGGTTCTGGAGGGTATAAGTGGACATGGAAGAAATGCAGAATGTAGAATTAAGAATGCAGAATGAAAAACAGTTGAGAGCAGTTTGGTGTTCTTCGTTATCTGCTACGAATCAACTAACGCGGACCATGCCCGCAACCCAAAGAATTTGCCCGCTAAACACGCGAAAGGAACGTTAAATTTAACAAGGAAATCTTTCTTTTTTCGCACCCTTTCGCGTGTTTAGCGGGCATTGTTCCGATTTCTTTTCTTGTTTTTTACAGCGGCTTCTATTGGACAGAACCTAATCGTCACATCATTTCCGTCGTCCGTCCTCTGGCATCCGTTGTCTATCCTCTGCCCTCCGAACATTCTTCATTCTGCATTGAACGTGTCGGCCAGTTTGCGCGAGATGCGCATGGCGCAAAAATCGACGCCGCACATGGTGCAATGATCCTTCGCCTCCGCCAGCACGGGGGAGGTCTCACGAAAACGCTCCCGCGCGCGTTTGCCATCCAGCGCCAGGTTGAACTGGCAATTCCAATCGAACCGGGTCCGGGCACGCGTCATGGCATCATCCCAGTCGCGGGCGCCAGGCAGGTTACGGGCCACGTCGGCGGCGTGCGCCGCAATCCGGTATGCCACCAAACCCTCCCGGACCTCGGCTTCCGTCGGCAAGCCCAGGTGTTCCGCCGGGGTTACGTAACAGAGAAGCGACGCACCATAATAGGCCGCCGCCGTCGCACCGATGCAGGAGGTGATGTGATCATAGCCTGGGGCCACATCAGTCACCACCGGACCCAGCACGTAAAAGGGGGCGCCGGCACATACGCGGATTTCGCGCTCAACGTTCATTTGAATCTGGCCGAAGGGCACATGGCCCGGCCCTTCCACCATGACCTGCACCCCCCGCCGGCGACAACGCTCAACGAGCTCGCCCAGGGTATCAAGTTCCGCAAACTGGGCGGCATCGCTCGCGTCCGCCTGACAGCCTGGCCGCAGACCGTCGCCCAGCGAAACCGTGACATCGTGCGCCCGGCAGATATCGAGCACCTCGTCCCAACGGGTATAGAGCGGATTTTCCTGTCGGCGCTCCACCATCCAGGACGCCAGGATCGCGCCGCCCCGGCTGACAATGCCCGCCAGTCGTTTCATGGCCAGGGGCACATGCGCCTTGAGCAGACCGGCATGCAGGGTCATGAAATCTACGCCCTGCGCGGCCTGTTCGGCGATGACGGCGAGCAGAACGTCGGGATCGAAAGCTTCAATCGCCCCACCCGTCCGGGAAACCGCTTCATAGATCGGCACCGTGCCGAAAGGCGCCGGACATTGCGCCAACATGGCTTTCCGCAAAGACGCCAGGCAAGTCCCAACACTCAGGTCCATGATACAATCGGCGCCTGCGGCCAGGGCCGTTTTCAGCTTGGCCAATTCGGTCTCGTCATCAGAGCGTGCGGCAGAACGCCCGATGTTGGCGTTGACCTTGGTGCGGAACAGGCGGCCTACAATCTGGGGGACCAAACACGTATGCGCAGGATTGGCCGGCAGGACAGCGCGGCCGGCGGCGAGTTCCGCCACCACCTGCTCTACGGATACCCGCTCAGCCTGGACTACGGCCTGCATGGCGGGCGTCACCGAGCCTCCGCGCGCGAGCTCAAGCTGGGTCTGCATGGAAACCTCTTATCCTGATTACCGGAATGCGCATGAATGCAGGAGCGCCTGCAAATCCTTGGCATGCAGATCCTTCAGGTCCTCGACCACCTGGTCGGCGCCGCCGAAGTCCTGGTAGGCGGTCAATTCATCGGGCGCCACGACACACCGCAGGCCGGCTTCAAGCGCCGCATTGCAGGCCACGGCGTTTTCGACCACGGCCACACAACGTCGCGCCGGAACGCCGATGGCCTTGCAGGTCATAAGCCAGCAGTCCGGGGTTGGCACGCTCACGGCGGCTTCTTTCTGCATGACGCGCAGGCGGACCCGTTCCTGGAGACCTAGATGGACGAGCAAGGCCTGGGCTTGTTCGTCGGGCAGGAACGACAAAGCCCCGATTTTGATATTGAACTTGGCCACTTCCGTCAACAGGGCATTTAGAGTGGCATTTAATTTAACGGCAGGCCGGGCAATTTCACGGAAAAATATATCTTGAATCTCGCGCGCCAGCTTATCCGCCGCCAAGGATTTCTTATCCAACGTTGCGATCAAACGATCAAGTCCCTGCGCCAACGGAGTCGCCAGGCCAAACCGCGACCACAACACGGGGGTCAGGGCGACATGTTTGTCCTTGAGGACTTTCTGACAGGCCTCAAACAGTAGGCGCTGACCGGGTATAGCCAGTTTTTCCAGTTCAAACACGAGCCCGGCGGATACGGGCGGTGGCGCGGTTTTCTTCCGGGTTGCTTCTGTCTGCGTACCCATAATAGTCACACTCCCTTCTGCGGACAATAGTTAATTCAATTTTTTATTTCCGATTACTGATTTCTGATTGAAAAATCCGCAACCTGCCCGCCCGACCTCTCGGAGAAGTCGGGACTGCACCCCAGGCGCTGCAGGCGAGTCAGCAACCCCGCGCTGCGCGGGGCAAGTCCAAAACTTGTCCCGCCGAAGGCGGGATCAGCCATACGTTGACAAATCGGCACTATAGGATTCCAAACATACCCCGTCAAGCATTTTTGCCTCACGAAAAATGATCGCGGAGAAACACCTTGACTTTGTAAGTATGAGTTGATATTTTGCAGGTTTATGTGATTTTATGTGTTGATAGAACAGGATAAGCTATGAGCAGTAACGAACTTTTGGCCGTCATCGAAAACATGGAAAAAGAGCGCGGCATTGACCGCGACTTTCTGATCCAGATGGTCGAGGCGGCACTGATTTCAGCCTCGAAAAAGAGCGTGGGACCGACGCGGGATCTGCGCGTGGAAATCGACCGCAAGACCCTGGGCATCAAGGCCTATAACAAGGTCGAGGTGGTCGAGCATGTCATCTCCAAGAACAATCAGATAGCGTTGGCCGATGCCCGCCGGATCAAGCCGGACGTCCAACTGGGGGACTTGGTGGAAACGGAAATAACCGCCAAGGACTTCGGCCGGATTGCGGCCCAGACCGCCAAGCAGGCCATTATCCAACGCATCCGCCAGGCGGAAAAGGAAATTGTCGTCAAGGAATATAAGGACCGGTTGGGGGACATCGTCAGCGGCTCGATCGTTCGCGTGGAACGGGGCGACGTGATCATTGACCTGGGACGCGTGGAAGCGATCATGCCGCTCCGGGAACGGGTGCCCACGGAGGAATATCAGATTGGTGACCGCCTGCGTGCCTATGTGCTCAGCGTCCAGGACCACGTCAGCGGGCACCATATCGTACTGTCCCGCAGTCATCCGGATTTTGTAAAGCGCCTGTTTGCACTGGAAATTTCCGAAATCGCCGACAACACTGTGGAAATCAAGGGCATTGCCCGCGAGGCGGGCTATCGCACGAAAATTGCCGTCTTCAGCCATGACGACAAAGTGGACCCCGTCGGCGCCTGTGTCGGCATGAAAGGCATGCGGGTCAAGAACATCGTCCGTGAATTACTGGGGGAAAAGATTGATATTGTGCGCTGGAGCCAGGACATCAAGACTTACGCAACCAACGCGCTCAACCCGGCCAAACTGAACAAGGTGGTAGTGGATGAGACTACCGCCAAGATCACCGTCATTGTGGATGCCGACCAGCTGTCGCTGGCCATTGGCAAACGGGGTCAGAATGCCAGGCTGACATCCAAGCTCTTGGGCTGGAAAATTGATATTCAGAAGGACAAGGACGATGTCAGCTTTGAAGAAAAAGTGTCCATGGCCATTGAAGAGTTGACGCATCTTCAGGGCGTGGAACGCAACACCGCGGAGAAACTTGTGCACGCGGGCTTCCTGACCTTGGAAGGCATTGTGGAAGCCGACACCAGCGACCTGATTGATACCACCGGATTAGACGAAGCCACGGTATGCGCAATCAAAGAGGCGGCCGCCGCCGCCGTGGCGCAAATCCCGGAGCCGCAACCCAAAACTGACGAATAAGGTAACCCCTCAGTTACGAGGGCTGATTGTTATTCCCGACTTGATCGGGAATCCAGAAAAATCAATGCTGGATTCTCGATGGAGTTTACCCCGTACTTTGACACGGGGCGGGAATGACAGCATTAAAACTCATATCCTACCATTATAACTGAGGGATTGCCGAATAAGGTATTATGCGCGTTTACGATTTAGCCCGCGAATTGAATGTTTCCAACAAGGAGCTGATGGCCAAACTGGCATCCGCCGGCATCGCCGTAAAGAGTCCTTCCAGTTCCATCAACGACGAAGCAACGCAACTGATCCGAAGTCAGTTCCCGAAAGCAACCGACGCCGCGCCGGCGGCAACGGCGGCAACGGCCGCATCGGCCGCATCGGCGTCAGTTCCACGCCCTCCGGCGGATGGACCATCCAAACCGCCCGAGCAATTAGCGGTCAAGTCTGCGCCGAAAGTACCCGCGAAGCCGACGGCTAAACAGCCGATGGATAAACCAGCCGCAAAGCCGGCGCCGGAGTTTACCGCCAAACCTGTTTCCAAGCCGTCCCATCCCGCGGGGAAGCCGATATCCAAACACACGTCCAAACCGGTTGAAAAACCGGCGCCGATTCCGGTCCAGGTCCCGTCCAAGAGCAAGGTTATCACCGTGCGCGGGGCAATCATCGTCCGGGAACTGGCGGAGCAAATGGGCCTAAAGCCTAATCAGCTTATTATCGAGCTGATGGCCATGAACGTGTTAGCCTCAATTAACGAGCGCATTGACTTGAAGGTGGCGCAACAGATCGCCGAAAAGCACGGCGCGCTGCTGGAACACGAGAAAAAACCGGTGGACCAGAAGCCACCGGTCAACAAAGAGGAAGACGAACCCGAGGAAGCGGACCGTCCGGAAGACTTGGAGCCCCGGCCGCCAGTGGTAACCTTTCTCGGCCACATTGATCACGGCAAGACTTCCCTGTTGGACCGCATCCGCAACACTGCGGTGGCCAAAAGCGAGGCTGGCGGCATTACCCAGCACGTGGGCGCCTATACCATTGAATACCAGAATAAGAAAATCACGTTCCTGGATACACCCGGTCATGCCGCTTTTACCGCAATGCGGGCGCGCGGCGCTAATTTGACGGATATCGCCATCATTGTCATTGCCGCTGATGACGGCATCATGCCCCAGACCGAGGAAGCCATCAAGCACGCGCAGGCGGCCAAGACCACCATCATTGTGGCGATCAACAAAATGGATCTGCCCACCGCCAATCCCGACCAGGTCAAGCGTCAGTTGCAGGGCATTGGACTGTCTCCGGAAGACTGGGGTGGAACCATCATCTGTGCACCGGTCAGCGCCACAACCGGCAAGGGTATGGACCATCTGCTGGAAATGATTTTATTGCAGGCGGAGATGATGGAGCTCAAAGTCAGCCCTAAGGGACGCGCGCACGGCTATGTCATTGAAGCGCAACTGGAACCGGGCATGGGGCCCACCGCCAACCTGCTGGTCACGCACGGCACTCTGCACATCGGTGATATTATTATGGCCGGACCTTACTGGGGCCGCGTCAAGGCACTGATCAACGATCACGGCATCAAACTGCGGACGGCCTTGCCATCCATGCCGGTCAAATGCATGGGTCTTTCGGGCGTGCCGCAGGCCGGTGCGGCTTTCCAGGTGTACACCAGCGACCGCGTGGCACGCGACCTGGCTGAACACCGGAAGGACGATTTGCAAGCGGCGCACATGATTGTGCCCAAGAAGGTATCACTGGATACCATGGCGGAACAACTGAAGCAGAATCAGCGGCTGGAACTAAAACTGATTTTGAAATGCGATACGCAAGGATCTTTGGAAGCCATTCGGAAGGTGCTGGGAGAAATTAAAAGCGATAAGATATCCATCGCAATCGTTATGGATGGCGTGGGCAACATCAACGAAAACGATGTCCTGCTGGCCAGCGCCTCGAATGCGATTGTGATCGGGTTCAATGTCAGCAAGGAAGAAAGGGTCGCCCGGGCACAGAAGGCCGAAGGTGTCGAAATCCGGCTCTACAGCATTATCTACCAGATTGCGGACGAAATCAGGGAAGCCATGAGCGGGATGCTGGCGCCCGAGTTACGCGATAAATTAATCGGCCGGGCGGAAGTCCGCCAGGTATTCCCAATCTCCAAGACCGGCAACGTGGCCGGCTGCCTGATGGTTCACGGCCGGGTCCATATCCGCTGTAAAACCCGCGTCAAACGCGCCGGCGACCTGCTGTATGAAGGATCAATCCTGACCTTAAAGCGTTTTCAGGATGAAGTTAACGAAGTGCGCGAAGGTCAGGAATGTGGTATCCGCCTGAAAAATTTTACGGACGTGGCGGCGGCGGACATCCTGGAATTTTTCGAGGTCGAAAAAATCCCACAGAAGCTGTAACTTTCGTTCCTGATTTCTGGTTCTAACGCGGGTTGGACCCTCAAACCGACAAATCAACCACGGATTACAGGCATGTGGTCTGTCAAGTTGTTTGAGTAAGAATTATTAATGTTTTTTCTTCAAACTCTTTCAGA
>VSJD01000297.1 GCA_008636095.1 Kiritimatiellota bacterium
ATTGCATTCACTTGCTGTGTCATTTTCATATCCTCCGCGTTAATTGCAAAAGCAGCCACAAAGATGCACAAAATTCACAAATAAGAAAGGCGGAATCAGGCTTTTCAGACGTATCATGTTATGCCCCACTTTCATATGTGCAGAACCAGGTTCAGTCCCGATCAGCCCCTGTTGGCGCGCGTACTTTACCGGCGCTTCACAGAACGCTCGAAACACCTCGTCGGACGTTGCAGCCGGCACTTCGCAACCCGCGCTCAGCATATAGCGCGCCCCGGCGGCTATGTGCAGGCATTTCCGAGCACGACATTCACATTCAAGGGGAGTCACTTGCATGATATCGGCAACGGGATCCAGATTTCCTTTGAAACAAAGATTGGCCTGTGAATACACTTGGCGCGCCCTGGCCAGGTCCACCAGATGATCCACGTTGAACAAATCCGCGCCTGATTGCACCATGGCGTCGAGGAGATGGGTCGTCTGGCCGCAAATATGAAGCTTGACCAGGCCGCCGGCATTGTGTATCGCCGCACACACGCGTTGTTCATAAGGCAATGCAAACGTACGGTACATGTCCGCCGAAATCAGCGAGGCAACCGCATCGCCCGCGCCGATCATGGGCGCGCCGGTTTCCAATTGCCTGAGCGCAAACTCAATGACCAGGTCCGTCAAAGGCGCCAACACCGCATGCGCCAGGCGGGGCTGTTCGTACAGCATCTCCATAAACGGCGTGACCCCGCAGATTGAGCAGGCTTCGGCAAAGGGCATATCCACCCACCCCAGCACCAAACAGGTGTCGCCAACGGCCTTGACCATTTCGCGTGTGCCGCGCACACGGTCCGCCATGCGACTGCTGGCTTCCGACCGGTTGATACGTCCCAGTTTTTTCAGATCGGCCTCGCTGCGGACCAAAGGCGCGGCGGCATAGGGCGGTTTTGCTTCCGGATAAACCATCTCCGCCCCCAAGTCGGCCGTGATGCGAAAAGCATCCGAACAGGAGGTAATGGCATCTACGCAAAATTTTTCGCGGAGGTTGAGCTGGGCTTCGGCTAACGCATGACCATTGGTGGCAAATTCACGATAGGTAATCCCCAACCGATCCTGGGCCAGAAACATGATTATAGGGAAAACTGGCACTTGGTCCACCACCTGACCCCGCATTGCCGCCAAACAGCGTTGTTTGCTATTCATCTTCGATTTTTCCAAGAAACTTTTGTACCCCACTCAAAGACCAAACTAGCCCGGTCATTCTGCGTGCATTACAGCTTCGTAAAATCTATTCATTTTATGTTGAACATTTGCCTGCAACTTGAACGATTGACAAAGCAATAACTTGGTTCTTTATCCGCCTTTGGCGGATGTGACCGCGTTGCGCCTTGGGTTGGGCGAGTCTGCGAAGCCCTGCGGAACAGAATGCGTTAGATTGGCTCGACGGTCCGGCGAGAACACCACCGCCGTGCCAAGACTTGTCCCGCTCATGGCGGGATCACACATTCGGTCTCCGCACCCAAGGCGAAACGCATCGTTGCAGAAAAATTTCAAATATCTTTGGCTAGATTTATACGACCTGAAGTCTCAATGTTGTCACAAACGCCCTGATATAAATGTGGGATTCATATTATCAGGCAATCGCCGTGGTGTCCAAAATAATATTTTAAAGGCCATTCGTGAAACCATGACTGAAAAAATACGGCACTTTGTACTTGCATCCCGTTCCGATTTCATACATTCTCCCCCGTGAAATGTGAAAATCAAGAAGGAGGTGCGGCGATGAGCAGACTGATGAAAAATCGCAGGATGCTGGCTGGCGTGTCGAGCGCGTTCCTTTTTTCATTTTGTTGCGGCTGCAAAGTTGCGGATACGGATACTGCTAAAACAGCTCCGCCTGCGGTCATAGGGCAAGTATCGGCGGTAAAACTGGAAGAGATACCTGTCAGCCAAACACCCTTTCTCGCACATGCGGTGGAAGTGACGCCGGGAGGACAATTGATGCTGCATGCCAGGATTATGCCTGTGGAAGGGCTGGCAGATGATAAATACACCCTTGTTCTCAGCCTGCCGGGCGCATGCTTCCTGAGCAAACTCCAGATCACGGGAACGGACGAGAGCGGTTACAACCACAAGGTCGGTCCGCTGGACGAACAGGTTAGAGCGGTCATTGCCGAAGGGGAAAAAAGGACTGAAATATACTATCGTCCGGACATGCAAAATCTTTGCGAGGGGATAGAATTGAACTTCTGTTACATCCGCGAAGTCGGCGGCACTTTAAGTTACACCCCCGTTATAAAATTCATTAGTTCCTTCGATTGGCGCAAATTCTCGAAAGAAGTCACAACGCCTGATAACGCCATCGGCGTCAGGCCACTGCTCTTGAAATGGCCCGACAATTCCACCTATTCCGGCACCCTCCATTTCAGGAACCTGAATATTCACGAGGCCGATTCCGGCAAGCTGGTCTATGAGCTTCCCGCAGGGAAGGAAACAACCGTCACCGCCGAGCAAGGCGTGAAGATTGCGCATTGGATCGGCACAAATCTAGTGCCACTTACTCCCGGCAAGCGGTATGCCGTCACGTGCGAGGCGAAGGGCGATGACATTAAAAGCAAATCCATGTCCGCGCAGGATGCGCTTGCAAAAGGTGGCGCAGTGTTTTTCACCCGGACCTTCATTTTCGATGTGGCCGCCGATGCCGTACTGCCGGCCAAGTTGATCTGGTGCATTACAGATGGCGACCAGCGCGTGTGCCGCGAGGGAGCAATTGCGCTCATACCCGCCGGCAAAACGCTGACACCTAAGAAACTCGAGACATCAGTCTGGGTTGCCGAGACGAGACTCCAGTCCGAGCCAATCCCGGTGCAAAAGGTCTTTGTGAAGAAGTTCGCGGCATGGGGGCTGAACACAATCATGCCTAATTTTGAGGAGCCGTCGTATGACGCCGCCAACGACACGATTGAGTTCAGCTTTCCCGTCATCCAGGAGGCCAAGCGCCGGGGCATGCGGGCGCGGGCGTATCTGCATGTCCGCTATACCGGAGCCGCGCAGGCGTATTGCCAGGCTCACCCCGAATACCGGGCCGAAACCTACAAAGGGGACAAGAGTGCCAATTACAAAGTTTGCCTGACGCACATTCTGGATGGAGGGAAATACGACACCCCACCATCCGATGCCGGAGCGGGACTGAATAATCCGTGGTTGGCGCGGTACTGCGAAATCTTGAACAAACGCATCGAGGTTAACGCCATGGATGGTATCTGGATTGACCATGAAATCGGCGGGGCCCCTTACCGTAAAGACCTTCCGCCGGAGAAGCGTAAGCCAATAGACATTTGCCTGTGCAAGCGGTGTCTCCGGGCCTTTCAGGACTATGCCAAGCTGGATCATCTCCCGACAACCGATGAAATATGCGGGGAGCTGTATGAGAAGGTGACGGATTTCAAGTGCTGGCAGCATCGCCGCCTGATTGAGATGCTCCACGATTCGGCCCGGCGCGTCAATCCGCGCGTCACGTTTGGCATCTACAGCGGCTGGCCGACGGACAGGATTGAGAAGGGCCTCAAGCTGGGCGATTACTGCCGGCAGGCGTATGGCGTGGACTGGGCGATACTCGCCCCGGCGTTGGACATTGCGATGGCGCGTACCGGTGGTCAGTTTCGTCCCGGCCAGGTAAATCGTGTTGAGTCTCTGCGGTCGGCTTTGGCAAAGGGATTGAAAGAAGGACAGCCCCTGCCGAAGATCATAATCAGCCTATACGGACCGAGTGCGGGTGGCAGTTGGGGGCAGCGTTGCGCAATACTCCAAAGTTTGAAAACAGACATCGTCAAACTGGTTGCACTCTACGGCAGTACCTCCGGCTGGTCATTCACCGGGGTGTGGGGCATGGACGACCAGTTGATAACGCCGATCCGCCAGGCAAACAGCCTGCTTGCGAAATACGAGGATTTCATTATTGATGGCAAGCGGGCTGACGATCTGGTCGAATTATCGGGCGAAAACGTATCCGGGGCGACCTGGCAGTTGCGCGACAGGGTAATCACATTCGTCTTTAATTCCGATGCGGTGCCGCGCGAGTTTTCCTTGAAGAGGACTGACTTGGCAAATAGTGCGGAAAAAGTCGCAGTTCCCGGGTATGATTGCCTTGTGTATGAGTGGGTAAAATAAAAAGTTGCCTTTTTGAGAGGGGATCGGGAACGGTTTCTGATCTCTCTGGCCGAACGGGTACCGGGCTGCCAGGTATGGCTTTAACTCTGCGTCCGCATGCCGAATCACGTCCACATCCTGATTGAAGCCCGATTGTCGAATGTGAGTGCGTTTGACGGACCTGACCTTCCCAAAACCGGGCAGTTTGCAATGCGAAAAGGAGTGCGTTGTGAAAATGAGAATTGGAATAGTAGGGGCGGCGGGCGCAAATGCGAAGAACCATATAAGTGCATGGCAAAAAGCGGGCGCTTTCATAAAGGTTGTAATTGACTTGGATGAGACCAAGGGTAAAGAAGTAGCCCGGAACATCGGTGCATCATATTTGTCTGACTACAAAGCCCTTGACTCAGGCGATGTAGATGCGGCAAGTATAAGTTTGCCGCCTTATCTGCATTCAGATGTCTGTAAATATTTCCTCGAAAAAAACATTCATGTGCTCTGTGAAAAACCGGTCACCCTGAACCGAAGCGAGGGAAATGCATTGATGGGGACATTGCGAGCCTCAAAAGCTTTTCTCATGGCAGGCTTCTGCCTGCGGTTTAACTCTCTTTATGTGAAAATGCGTGAACTTATCCAAAACGGCGAGATCGGTGAGATTGTGATGCTCAATTCCAGGTTCAGCACATTTAATGCCGCCGCTTCAGGGTGGCGCTCCGATCCTGCAAAAGGAGGAGGCATATGTCTGGTCAACAGGATCCACGCGATTGACCTGGCATACTGGCTCCTGGGCCAGCGAATTATTTCGGTTGACGCATATGGAAACTCCATGTTTTTCAAGGGAAAGGCCGAGGATAATTGCTTGCTGGTTCTGGAACATGAAAAGGGCTGTATCTCGAAGATATACGGACATTACTGGCGTATAAAAAAGTCCATCGTTGACTTTGAAATAATCGGATCGAAAGGAAGAATAGCGGTCGAAAACAACAACTCCTTAACGCTGGAGAGAGAAAACAGCGAGGCAATATCTCTCAGCGTCCCGGAAAACAACATGTATGCGGCCGAGGTGCGGCATTTCATCTCCAGTATACAGAATAATCAAAGTCCCGCGTGCGGTCTGGAGGACAGCATGCGGGCTACCGACATAGTCGAAGAAGCGATATTGTCAATAACGGAAAGGCGGAGAATATGTCACGCAAATTAAATGTAGCTTTGTTGAATTCCGGGCATTTTCATGCAGGCATGTTTTTGAACATTGTCCCCAATCTCGGGCATAAAATAACGGCGATTTCCTGTGAGGATAAAAAAAAGCTGGAAGAGCAGGCCAAAGCTTTTGAGGCCAGACCTTATGCTGACTACAAAGAACTTTTGGAAGATAAGTCGGACATTGATTTTGCGATTTGTTGCGGGGTTCACGCTGAGGCCGCCGACATGCTGGACATGCTTGTTGAAAAAGGAATCCCGTTTTGTACCGAAAAACCAATAACCGACAATATTGACCGAATGCGAAGAATTGTGAAAAACGCCCGGAACAGGCAATTGTTTTCAGACGTTGTCCTGCCGCTCCGTTTCAGCCCCATAATACTGGCATTTGAAG
Organism: Kiritimatiellota bacterium; assembly: GCA_008636095.1. GTDB lineage: Bacteria > Verrucomicrobiota > Kiritimatiellia > JAAZAB01 > JAAZAB01 > VSJD01. The sequence continues at coordinate 5,729 of VSJD01000297.1, forward strand.
AATTCAGGAAGAAAAATCATACCGGCGAAATTGCGCATTGCTATTTCAGGAACATGGCCGGCAGCATAGATCGTTACCGGAAGTGGGGCTGTGCCTGGATGCTGGAAAAAGCAAGGGCGCTCGGCGGGCCTTTTATGAACGAGGGCGCTCATTATATTGATCTTTTCAGATATCTGACTGGCGAGGAAATAAAAAGTGTTCAGGCCGGAATGAACAACGGGATTTACCATGAAAGCATTGACGATAATTTCAGCGCAATTCTGGAAACACATTCCGGAAAAAGAGCGGTCATTGAAATATGCTACGGCTATCCGACAAACAACAACTGGCGCGATCTGGCTGTCGTGATAAACACCGAAAATTATTTGTTCGTTTTGATTGACCAGGAAAATCCGCGGGCTTTCAAGCTGGAGGCCAAGTCAAGAAAAGATTGTTCATCGGAAATTATAGACCTTCGCGCTTGCGAGCAAAATGTATACGAGGTTTATGTTAAAGAAATGTTCAAGCGCTTTTTGTCCGGAAAAGACGGGATAATTCCTGTATCTAATTTCCTGGGGACACAAATCGCGCTTGCCAACGCCTACATTTCCGCCGAAGGAAACAGGAAAGTGTCCTGTCGCGATTTCGGGGAAAAGGATCTCCTTGAAATGCATTCGGAAATTGCTGGCTGGCTTTTGAATAACCAGGTGATGGATAGCAAGAGCAAGTATTTTGGATCCATATATTATCCTACCGAAAAGCGTTATTGCAATCGCGACACCGCATGCCTGGCTTCATGCTTTATGAGGCAATATGTCAATACCTCCGATAATAAATGGCTTGAACGCGCCGACTTGGCCAGAAAAAACGTCTTGTCCGTCCAGCTTGAAAACGGCGGCTATCCCGAATTGCGAAATCTTGAGCAAAGCGACGACGGCTCAGCGGTAAACACTTCGATTGTCGCGGATAATCTCATAAAAGCATATCAAGCAGGTCTCGCGTATGATCAAAAAGATGTCAGCGCATTGAGCAGGATGGCTGACTTCGAGCTGTGCCTGGAATGGGAGCCCGGCGCTTTTTATCACGATACGGAGCATTTGGGCATTCCCCGATACAAAGACCGGACCTGGGGCAAGGAGGGATCAAAGATTGACTGCCATAACACAACCGCGCTCTCCGCAATGATGCTTCAAAAAATATATTATTTCCTCAAGGAAAACGACTGTCCCGTTAAGCAGGCATGGCTGGATGCCGCGTCGCGTGCAATCAAACATCTGCCCGCTGTTTTAAACGAGGCGAAGCACTGGCCGTATATGAACGATTGCAAGTGGATTGATGTTAATCATCATGGTATGACCATGTATTATCTTCTGAAAGCCGCCCGATATGCGCCGCATTGTCATGACCAGAATCTGAAAACAGCCATTCTTGAAAGCGGCCGATGGCTTACGGAAAAAGGCTTGTTGCATACTGAAAAAGGAAGCAAGCCCGATTGGGCGATTCAGCAGAGCGCATGCATTTATTTTTCCTGGGGCTATTTCGTTATGGGGGCGCCCCTGGCCTGCCTCGGAAATCTTGATCCGGCCAACCGGCGCTACTGGCATAATGAAGCCATCGAACTCATGCGTTATGTAAAAACATCCCTCTGGAACAATCCAAAGTGTGATGATGAAGGGCCAATGAAAGTTTCCGAAGGAGGGCTGACCAAAGGATTCGCCTTCTTCGGACAAAGCCTGGGATGGTGCGCATACCAACTCGACGAGTTAATCAATGAAATCAATTTTCGATTCCACTGAAAAGGCGGCGGGGACGGATAGCCTTGCCGGACTGTAATCTGCGCCCCTGGCTCTGGTTACATTTCTACGGGACAGTAACGATTGTGCCTTTGGGAACATATTCATAACACCCTATATCCACAATGCCGCTGAATCTATCCAACCGCCGATGCCCGTCTACATCAGCTGCGCCGGTCATCCAGCTCTGATATATTCCCTTATTCACACAGGGCGAATTTGCCGTCAGACGATAATTCCCGGTAGCCTCCCCAACAAATTGCGGGTCAGAGCCGGTGTTCCCCGTTCCGGTTTGCACTGGCCCGGAACATACATACATATATGTTGCCGTGTAGGGGGAGGAGCTTGCAATACATATGTTACTATAGACCCCCACACCCAAATTACCCCAGACGATACAATTGGTCATCGTTGCGTAGTGCTGGTAGAAAGATACTCCCCCGCCTTTGGAGTTTTCGGAGACGCCGGCATCGTTCCCCACAATCGTACAACTGTTCAGCTTTATATCGGAACCCCACACAAACACGCCGCCGCAATAAGTGCCCAAGCCGATATTTCCGGCAATCAGACAATTATTCGCTTCCGACCCGCCTTCCATACAAACGCCACCGCCGAAATTTCCCGCACAATTATTCCCGACAACTATGCAGTTGTTCATTTTCGCACTACTGCCAACCAAAAATACTCCTGCGCCATACGACGCCGATAAATTGTTGTTGGATATTATGCAATTATTCAGCGTCCCGCCGCCATTCAAACATACACCACCGCCAAAATATCTTCCATAATTGCCAACCATCACGCAGTTACTTACACTCCCGCTGGTGGCGACAAAAACGCCCGCCCCACCCATATCCTCCTCCACGTAACTTCCTCCAGCCGAATTCGTCATCGTATATCCATTAGTCAGTGTGAATCCAATCAAACTTGCGCCACTGCCCAAATACACACACCGCACCGCCCCTGTCCCCATTAAGCCGTTGGGCGATGGTTGGCCTTTGATGGACGTATAATTTGGACCATTGACACTGCGTAAAATAATGGCCGTGGTTGCGCATACGCGATTAGTCAACTCATAACCCGGTGTTTTTGTCCAGCCGGTATCATACACGCCGTTACTGACCAGCACCGTATTGCCGACCGCCGCCACGTTTACCGCGTCCTGAATATTTGTTGCCGCCGTTTCCCAGGTCAGGTAATCCGCCGTGGGATTCGTGCCATACCGGTCAACGTAATTGGTCGCGGCGCCGGCCATTTGGATTGACACCATCAATCCGACGATCAGTACGCATAATCTTTGCATTTTTACTTCCTGTTGCCTGATTTCCTGCAAAGTGCAATAACTTTTGGGGCCTTGTTAGCCAGTAACAAGTGCAACACTAACTGGTCGAGCTATGCCTTTTGCGGGCATCGATTTGTTTGATAGATGGCAATGTAGCAGGCAGGCATTTGGAAGCAAGTAAAAAGATGATACGGTGTTTTGCACTTGAATCCCGTTCCGATTTCATACATTCTATCCCGCAAATGTATGCGTATCCATAATTCCTCACGGAGGGCAAGCGATGCGAACCACACAGTTGATCCAGGCCGGTGCCGTTGTTGCCTTGATGGTTTCTTTACTGGTCCGCGGCGAGGTGTGTGCCCAGTCACAATTCCTGGCGCCCGCGGTGCGTACGGCCGCGCCGCCAACGATCGATGGCGACCTGGGCGATCCTTGTTGGCGCCAAGCATCCAAGCTCTCCAACTTTCGCCTGATTGAGCAGAACCGCCTTGCCACGCAACAGACGGTCAGCTCCATCCTTTGGGACGACCAGGCGCTCTACATCGGCATCACGTGCCAGGAGAAGGCGCTTGAGCCCGCGGTGCAGAAGGCGCACTTGGTCAAGGCAACGGAAAAGAACCGCGATGGCAATGTGTTTGTCGACGACTGCGTGGAGATCTTCCTCTCGCCCGATCCGTCCAAGGGGTATTACCATTTTGCCGTCAACGCCGCCGGGACTCTTTACGACAGCAGGGGGGGCGACGCCTCATGGAACACCGACTGGCGCGCCGCCGCCAAAATCGGGAACGGCGCTTGGACCGTGGAGATCGCTATTCCCTTTAAAGCACTGTCGGCAACACCTCTGGTCGAGGGTGCGCGCTGGCATTTCAACGTATGCCGCGAGGAGAAGCCCGAGTCCGAGAACAGCAGTTTATGCGGCGTTCAGGGCGAATTCCACGTGCCGGAGAAGTTCGGTGGTCTCATTTTCACGGGCATTTTGCCCACGGTAAGCGAGATCTCGGTTTCGCGTAATCCTCTCGGGCGTGCTTGCGCAAGTCTGACCGTCGAGGCGGTTAAAGGCGCACCCGGCTTGGAGGTCCGCCTGGAGACGCGATCCGGGGACAAGACTACCGTGGCCGGACAGAAGAGCTCAAGCGGTGTCGTCGGGAAGCCGGAGAAGATCGAATTGGTAGCCAGCGCTTCGGCGGGTTTTGCGCGGCTGACCATGCTGGCAAGC